>NZ_JBGCCK010000013.1:0-227125 GCF_041262525.1 Streptacidiphilus sp. MAP12-20 | reverse complement strand
TCGGAACGCGCCAAGGCGGCACGACGTCGGCCAGACGGCCACCAACCCGATTTTCACCCGGTCAGGGTCTGCCCGTAAGGGCTTCGGCTTGCTGACCCGGAAGCTCCCGCCCGAGCGCGCAGCGCCTCAGCCTCCACGCTGGCTGGAGTGCGCCCGCTGCGCTGATCCAGTGTCAGAAGCCGGCATCTGCCGGGTCTGTGCGGGCCTCGAGGCGAGATCCGTCGGGGTGGGTGGTGGGGCCGAGGCGACTGCGCGTGGCGCGGCGAGGGCCAGAGAGGCGCTGCGTCGGGCCGCGCGCGTGGGCCCGGTCAGACCCGTGGTGCGGGCATGACGCGGCCGTCGCCTGCGCCGCGCGCTTACGCTGACGAGATCCCGCCGTCAGTAGGGTGCGAGCGTGCGACTTGACGGGGTGGGTAAGCGGTACGGGCCGCGTGGTTCGTGGGTGGTGCGGGAGGTCGGCGTCGAGTTGCCGCCCGGGGTGCTGGTCCGGGCGTCTGGCGGGAACGGCAGCGGGAAGTCGACCCTGCTGCGGATCCTCGCCGGGGTGACCCGTCCCAGCCGCGGCCGCGTGCTCGACGGCTACGCCCGGCGGGCGTACGTCCCCGAGCGCTTCGCGCCGGGGCTGCCGTTCAGCGCGCGCCTCTATCTGGAACACCTGGGCCGCCTGCACGGCCTGCGCGGGCACGCGCCCGCGCGTCGCGCGGGGGAGGTGCTGGAGCGCTTCGGCGCGGCCGGCTTCGCGGACCGGCCGCTGCGGGAGCTGTCCAAGGGCAGTTGCCAGAAGGTCGCTGTCGCCCAGGCGGTGCTCGGTGAGCCCGAGTTGGTGGTGCTGGACGAGGCCTGGACCGGACTGGACCAGGCCGCGCGCCAGACATTGGACGAGGTGGTGGCGGAGCAATTGGCGGCCGGGACGGCCGTCGTCTTCGTGGACCACGACCCGACCCGGCTGGGCGGATGGGCCGCTGCGCACTGGACCTTCGCCGACGGGCGGGTGCACGCGGCGGAACCTGGCGCGGGCCTCGACGGCGAGGGGCCGCCGCTGCGCATCGCGCTGCGTGGCGTCGCGGCGTCGGCGCTGCCGGAGCTGTCACAGCTGCGCGGCGTGCTGGCGGCGCGTGCGGAGGAGGACGAGCGGGTTGTGGTGACGGTGAGTCAGAAATGCTCGGATGAGCTGCTGCGGGCGGTGCTGGCCGATCCGGCGGTGCATGTCGAGGAGGTCCGATGACCGCCTCCGCCGTCGGCCGGGGGCGGGTGACGCAGGGCAGGGTCTCGGCCCTGCTTCGCTACCAGCTGTCGCTGCTGCTGCGCTCGCAGCGCTGGCTGCCGCCGGTGCTGTTCTATGCGCTGCTGCTGGTGGCGGGGTGGTTCGGCGGTCAGCAGTACGGGGACTCGCTCGGCTGGTGCGCCGGGATGCTCGTCCCGGTCTGCGCCTGGCTGACCAGGACCGCGACCAGCGCCGAGCCGGACGCCGCCCGTTCCGTCGTCGCCGCCGCGGTCGGCGCGCGGACGGCCAGGGGCGCGATGCTCGCGGTCGCGCTCGGCTGCGGGCTGCTGCTCGGCGCGGTGGGCGGGGCGTTCGAGGTGGCGACCAGCTCGGCGCCGATCGGCCCGCACGCGCCGATCGCGACGATCGTCCAGGACGGGCTCGTCGCGGTGCTGGTGGGCGTGCTGGCGGGAACCGCGTTGGGCGCGCTGCCGATCCGCGGCCGGGCCGCAGGGGCGCTCGCGCTGACGGCGGGATCACTGGGGCTGCTGGTCCTGGCCGGTTCGCCGGTGAACGCCGCGGTGCGGCAGACGTTCACCTCGGGTCAGCTCTACGCCGTGACCTCGCTGCCCTGGCTCGCGCTCGTCGAGGCGGTTGCGCTGTTGGCCGTCTGCGCGGTGGTCGCGGTGCGCGCCGAGTCCAGCTGAGCCGCTGATGGCCTGCTTCTGGCCTACAGCTGAGCCGCTGCTGACACGGGCAAGCAGGCGGGACCAAGGTCCCTAAATTCCGTATAAGTCGGGCATGAAGGACGCATCAAAGCGCACAACATTTCCCGAGGTGGCGGGCTTGATCACCACGGCTGGGACCTTGGTCCCGGCCGACAAGAGCGCCGAAATCGGGTGAAACCGAACGTCTGGCTGGAGACCTCCTAGCTCCCGTAACACCGAGAGACGAACTCTCGGTCCTGCAAGGAGGTTCGACCCATGCGCAAGGCACTCATCGTCCCGATGATCGCACTCGCCGCATCCACCGCGATCGCCGCTCCGACGGTCGCCTTCGCGGCCGACGGGGCGTCCGCGCCCACCTCGGCCTCCGCGTCCACCGACGCGCAGCGCTCGATGCAGCTCTCGCTGTCGAGCTCCTCCGCCAAGGCGGGCGAGAAGATCCAGATCACCGCCCGCACCAGTGGCCTGGCCACCCAGGTCAACGTCTCCTCCAAGGCCCTGAGCGACGTGACCGTGCACCACGGCAAGGGCAACATCTGGACCGGCACCGCCACCGTGGCCAAGGTCGACGCCGGCGGCTACGGCGTGAGCGGCGTCGCCGTCATCGACGGCCACAAGGTCGACACCAGCGCCCAGCTGACCGTCACCGCCGACAAGCCCAAGCCCCCCGTGAGTGCGACCTTCACCATGTCGAAGGAGAACGGCGCCGTCGGCGAGAAAGTCGGGTTCACCGTCAAGAACGCCAAGGGCCCGGTCACCGTCGCCTCCGACGCCTTCGGCGGCACCGTTCACCTGGTCCAGGACCGCAGCGCCGACGGCACCTGGCACGGCGAGGGCACGGTCTCGAAGAACGGCAAGCTCGGCTACTACGGCGTCAAGGCCTACGACGGCAAGACCCTCATCGACACCCTGAAGTTCACCGTCAGCGAGGGCCGGCAGCACGACAAGGACAAGCCCAAGCCGAAGCCGACCCCCGTCAACCCCAACCAGCACAAGACCCCGAAGGGCAGCGTCAACACCGGCATGGCCCCGGTCGGTGAGACCAACGGCACCGGTAGCGGCAACGGCACCGGTCTCGCCATCGGCGCGGGCGCCGCGCTCGCCGGTGTCGGCATGCTCGGCGGCAGCCGCGCACTGACGAACCGTCGTCGGGACGGCCGCAGCAATGGCTGATGTTCGCGTCCACCACGCTCGCCAGGGCCGTCGCGCGGGTTGCACCGCAGCGCGCGCGGCGGTCCTGGGGGTGGCCACCGCGCTGACCGTCGGACTCGCGGCGGGCTGCGGCGGATCCCACGACGCCAGATCCCACGACGCCGGTGCGATCACCGCGGTCTCGACGCTGAACGCCTCGGTCCCGGATCGGATCAGCATTCCGTCGATCAAGGTCGACGCCTCCCTCGACACCATCGGTCTGGACGCTCACGGCGCCTTGGAGACACCACCGTTCGACAAGCCGACGGAGGCGAGCTGGTTCAAGGACGGTCCCACCCCCGGTGAGCAGGGCGCCGCGATCATCGCGGGGCACATGGACACCGCAGAGGTCGCCAAGGCCGTCTTCTACAACCTCAAGCAGCTCAAGAAGAACCAGGAGATCGACGTCCACCGGGCCGACGGCACGACCGCGGTCTTCGTGGTGGACGAGGTCGACACCTTCAAGAAGGACGCCTTCCCCGACCGACACGTCTACGGGAAGACGAACGACGCCCAGCTCCGGCTGATCACCTGCGGCGGGAATCTGACGAAGGACCGTCACTGGGACTCCAACGTCGTGGTCTTCGCCCATCTCCAGGGCAAGCAGAGCGCTTAGGGACTGTCCAGGGGCGCAGGGGTGGTGGACGGCCCGCGAGAAATGTCACCCCGTCCAGGGGTGCCATACCCGCCATTCGGGGGTGGTGGACCTCCTTGACCGTACGCGAGCATCGAGCGCATTGCCGCGGCAGTCGCCGCGCTTCGCACGCCGGGCCCGAACGTCGGTCCGCCTGCCCCGCGCAGCTGAGCATGAGGAGAACCATGGGACGCCCCCTCGTCCGTTCCCGCTCCACCCGGGCCGCCGCTGCGGTCACCGCGGGAGCCGCAGCGCTGCTGGCCTTCTCGGCGGGCGCCCCCGGCACGGCCGTCGCCTCGGGGGCGACGGCAGCCGACGCGCTGCCGAAGCCGGTGCCGGCCGCTGCGGGCCACCTGCTGGCGTCGGGACTGCCCGCGGTGCTGCCGACCAGCACCTGCCTGGCCGTCAAGAAGATCCGCTGCTACACCCCGCTCCAGTACCGCAAGGCCTACAACCTGGCCCCGCTCTACAAGGCGGGCATCACCGGCAAGGGCCGGACGATCCTGATCGTCGACTCCTTCGGCTCGCCGACGATCCAGCGCGACCTGAACACCTTCGACAAGCAGTTCGGCCTGCCGGACACGCGGGTCTCCGTGGTGAAGTGGGGCAAGGTTCCGCCGTTCAACCCCAAGAGCGCGGACCAGACCGGCTGGGCCGGCGAGACCACGCTGGACGTCGAGTACGCCCACGCGATCGCCCCTGGCGCGAAGATCGTCCTGATCGAGACCGGCGTCTCCGAGACCGAGGGCACGCAGGGCTTCCCGGAGATGATGGGCGCCGAGAAGTACGCGATCGACCACAACTGGGGCGACGTCATCTCGCAGAGCTTCGGCGCCACCGAGAACACCTTCCCCGGCTTCGGCACGAACGGCACGCAGTCGCTGCAGAAGCTGCGCTTCGCCTTCGCCGCCGCGGCCCAGAAGGGCGTGACGGTTCTCGGCGCTTCGGGCGACGCGGGTGCGACGGACGGGACGCTCGACAACAAGCTCTACCCCTACAAGGTCAACTCCTGGCCCTCCTCCGACCCGTTGGTGACCTCCATCGGCGGCACCCGGCTGACTCTCGACGACAGCGGTCGGCGCACCGCGCCTGACGTCGTCTGGAACGACGGCTACGGCGCCGGCGGCGGCGGGGTGTCCGGCGTCTTCGCCCGCCCGTCCTTCCAGAACGGCGTGGCCGGCGTCACCGGCGACCACCGTGGCACCCCGGACATCAGCATGACCGGCGCGGTCAACGGTGCGGCCTGGGTCTACCAGTCCTTCGACCCCAAGAACACCGGTTGGGGTCTGGTGGGCGGCACCAGTGAGGCGACGCCGATCTTCTCCGGCATCGTGGCCCTGGCCGACCAGAAGGCGGGCCACCGGCTCGGCCTGATCAACCCCCGCCTCTACGCGCTGGCCGAGCACGGCGCGGCCGGCCACGGCATCGTCGACGTGACGAGCGGCGACAACTCCTACGCCGGGGTCCAGGGCTACGCCGCCGGCAAGGGCTACGACCTGGCCAGCGGCTGGGGAACGATCGACGCGTCGCTCTTCGTCAGCGCGCTCGCGAAGTGACCTGACGCCCTGCTCGGGGAGCGGGGCCTCGGGGGCAGGTACCAAGATCGCCAAATGTCACGCGCGTGACATTTGGCGATCTTGATTTACGTCGGCTCAGCTCGGCCGGGCTCACCTCGGTTTAGCTCAGCGCGCCTTCCCGGCCCCGGTGAAGTGGGCGTAGACGATCACGTTGCCGTCGTAGCCGCCCTTCTTGGAGAAGCCGCCGCCGCAGGTGATCAGCCGCAGCTGCGGGGTGGTGGTCGGCCCGTAGACGGCCTGGGTCGGAAAGCCGCTCTTGCTGACGACGGTGGCCGAATCCACCTGGAACTCGGCCACGCTTCCGTCCGCACGGGTCACCTGGACGACGTCGCCCGGCCTGGCCGCGCCCAACTCGTAGAACGCGGCCTTCCCCAGCGGCAGCTTCCAGGAGTCGACGTG
This sequence comes from Streptacidiphilus sp. MAP12-20, assembly GCF_041262525.1. Taxonomy (NCBI): domain Bacteria; kingdom Bacillati; phylum Actinomycetota; class Actinomycetes; order Kitasatosporales; family Streptomycetaceae; genus Streptacidiphilus; species Streptacidiphilus sp. MAP12-20. The sequence continues at coordinate 221,395 of NZ_JBGCCK010000013.1, read as the reverse complement.
GGCCAGGAGCACCGACGGACCGACCTGACCCGGCGTCGCGCTGCCGTCGAACCAGACGGCCTGGCGGGCGTGGTCCTCGTCGGGGACGATCACGCTGCCGTCGGCAGCCTGACCGGTCGGGCTGACCGGCGCGTCGATGCCGATCCGCGGCATGGTGACCCGCACCGGCAGCGAGCGGTTCATCGGTGTCGGCGGAGGCGGCGTCGGCTTCGCCGAGGAGCCGTGAGCGGCCCAGCCGTTCGAAGCTACAGAGCCGTTCGACGCGGTGGCCGGGACGGACGCGGGGGCCGTCGACCAGACGGAGGACGGTTGCGGTGGCGGCGCGGGGGCGCTGGCGACGGCCTGGTAGACCATGGTGCCCCCCAGCAGGAAACCCGCGGTGGCCAGCCCGAAGAGGAACCGGCCACCGCGGGGGCGCCCGCGCCGGGGATCAGGCGCGGCCACCGGCCCGGCGACGCAGGGCGTAGGCGCCGACGCCGATGCTGCCGACCGCCAACGCGGCACCGCCCGCGACGGACGAGGTCGGGAACGCCTGCGAGGCGCCGTCACCGGTCTTGGCCCCGCCCGTGGCGGAGGTGACGACCGTGACCGAACCGGTCGACTTCGCGCCCGGGTTGTTCACGTCACAGACGACGGTGACGGTGTAGGTGCCGGCCTTGGCGCCGGAGAAGATCTGCGTCGAACCGGCCACCTCGCCCGCGCTGCCGACCGCGTCCAGCGCGGTGGTCGGGAACGCGTTCGAGTAGGCCCTGGCTATCGCGGTGGAGCTGGTGGTGATGCAGCCGGTCGCACCGATCTTGACGGTCTGGCCGGGGGCCGCGCTACCGGGGGTGACCACCACGACTCCCCCCTCGACGGCGGACGCCAGCGGCACGGAGACCGCCAGCGCCGCACCCGTGAGAGCGGTGACGGCAGCGAGACGACGAACACGCATGAGGAACTCCTTCTTCATGTGACCCCCCGGAGGGTCCAGGCACGCCTGGCACGCCACCGGACCTCCTCCGGAGCGTGGTGACCGACGGGGGGCGACCGGTCACGTTCCCAACAACATCCCGAGTTGCCGGAGCGCGCATCTTCGGGCTGCTCCGAATGAGGGACCGTCACGGTAAAACTGCTGGTCAGACAGGTGAGACGGAGTCAGCGAGGCCCATTTCGGCTCTGATGGGACGCCAGAGCGGCCCTCAGGGGACCGCTGATCGGGCGCGGCGGCATCACTCAATCAGTGGACGTATCGTCAGCTGACGATGAATCGGGCGAGGGTTCGGCGTTCGGGGCGAACGCACCTGACGCGGCGACAGAATCACGGACCCATCGCGCTGTTCGCAGAGGTCAGAGCCGTGCGGGCAGCCCCGAAGGTTGATACGTGAACGAACGTCAGGTCACGCTGGGTTGATCATTAAGCCGGTCCGCCAGGACGCCCGGCGCGGCCCCCAGCCGCGGCTCCGGGCGAGCGTGTTGCTCGCGCCGCGCTCCCAGAGTGCCGCCGGGGCATCCGAAGAGGCGTCCGACGGGGAGGGCGCCGGAGCGCCGACCGTCGCGGCGAGAACGGGTAGCCAGTCGCGGGCGGCGGCGGGTTCGTCGTCGACGATGTTGACGGGTCCGGCGGGCCAGTCCAGTGCCGCGACGACGGCGGCCGCCGCGTCGTCGACGTGGACGAAGGAGCTGACGGCCGCGTTCGCGGTCAGGCTCGCCAGGAACGGTCCGGCCGGCTCTCCCCGGAGCGCGGCCGCGACGGGTCCGTCCGGTGCGTACCAGGTCCCGGGGCCGTAGAGCAGCCCGTTGCGCAGGACCACCGCCTCCGGCAGCTCGCCCGAGATCCGCTCCAGCGTGGCGATCGCGCCGACCATCCCGCCGCGCGGCAGCGGCGCGTCCAGGTCCAGCGGCTCGTCCTCGCCTGCCGGTGCGGTCCCGCCGACGTAGGCCCAGGAAATCGACTGACTGACGATTCGGCTCACGCCGACGGCGCGGGCGGCGTCGATCAGATTGCGGGTGCCCTCGCGGCGCAGCCGGCCGTTGGCCGCGCCGTCGGCCCCGGAGAGGTCGGTCAGCTGGTGCAGCAGCGCGTCCGGCGCGGCGTCACGGACGGCCCGCCGCAGGGCGTCGGCATCCAGCGCGTCGACGCGGACCGCCTCGATGCCCAGCGCGCGCAGCCGCGTGACGCCCTCCTCGGCCCGCGCGGTCCCGACGACGTGGTGCCCGCCCTCCAGCAGGAGCGGCACCAGACGCCGACCGATCGCGCCGCCCGCGCCTGCCAGAAAGATCCGCATCTCCGCCCCCGCTCCGTCCGACTTCCCGTTCCCGTTCGCGTTCCTGTTCGCGTTCCCGTTCGTGATCCTGTTGATCAAGGTCAGCCTAGTCGGACGCGTACGACGGCCGGTTGCCGCGCCTTACCCCGGCGGGACGCGGCTGCGCGCAGACTGGGGGGCATGGGAACGATCACCAACTGGCTTGCGAGCCTCTCCGGGCCCGTCGTGTACGCGGTCGTCGGGGCGCTGGTCTTCTGCGAGGACGCGATTTTCGTCGGCTTCGTGCTGCCGGGCGAGACCGCCGCGGTCCTGGGCGGGGTGCTGGCGAACCAGGGGCACGTCTCCATCGGGATCATGCTGGCGGTCGTGGTGTGCGCGGCGATCGCCGGGGACAGCGTCGGCTACGAGATCGGACACCATTTCGGCGACCGGATCCTTGAGATCAGGCCGCTGCGTCGGCACCGGGAGCGGCTGGGCAAGGCGCAGGACATGATCCGTGACCGTGGCGCCGCTGCTGTCTTCTTCGGGCGCTTCATCGCCTTCTTCCGGGCGGTGATGCCCGCGCTGGCCGGTATCTCGCACATGCCCTACCGCAGGTTCCTGCTGTTCAACGCGATGGGCGGGCTCTGCTGGGGGATCGGCTTCACGCTGCTGGGGTACTTCGCCGGGCAGGCGTACAAGCGGGTCGAGGCGCAGGTCGGACAGGTCCTGGCGGTGGTGATCGCGGTGATCGTGCTCGCCGCGGTGGGAACCTGGCTCTGGCGGCGGCACCGCCGCGAAAGCTGAGCCGGCAGTCGGGGGAAGAGCGGGGATTTCATGATCGCTAAATGCTTCACGTGAAACATTCAGCGATCTTGATTCGCGGCTATCGTGGAAGCTGAGGGGGGACCTTCTTCGGAGGCCATGAGTCCCGGGAGTCCCAGGAGTCCAGGATGAGCACTCGCCACCACTACCATCTCGACCTCGACGGCCACTCCGTCTCGCTCGACCTGCGCACCGGCTTCAGCTGGCGCACCGAGGACATGATCCTCCTGGTCGACGGCAAGGAGGTTGGGTACCACCACCAGCGCGGCACCGGCACCACGGTGCTGGAGGCCGAGCTGCCCGGAGATCCGCCGACCCCGCTCAGCGTCCGGGTCGACCACCCGCACCATGGCGGGCACCGGCCGCACGCCCCCGTCTGCACCCTGCTCAGCAACGGCCGCCGGCTGCCGATGCCGGAGAGCGTCCTCGCCTGAGGCATCCGCCCGCCTGATCGCCTCCGCTTCGGCATCGGTGCCAACAAGTCGTCAAGAAGCGGCGTTCGCACGCTAAGAGAGCGTTAGGACGCCGCTGCGTGCTGCCGTCTCGCAGGAGAGTGAGCCCCGAGGTCGAGAGGCCGCATCGGGAAGAAGGCGTCAGCGGGGATGACTACGGTCGGGGAACGGGCTCGGGCAGCGGCGCGCACGGCAGCGAAGCACACGGCCGCCGAGTCGGGGGAAGCAGGGGGAACAGGCGGAACAGGGGGAAGGGGACACGGGCCCGACCGCGGCGGACCGTCGACGCGGATCACGTCCGCCGGTCTGTTCCGCGGCCGGATCCGGGCAGTCCTCCCGCACGGGCCACTCACCGTCCCGGCGCGGGTGCGCTGGGCGACAGCGGGCTGCGCGCTGCTGGCGTTGCTGCTCGGCGCGGTGCTGACCGGCGCGGTCACCGGCGCGCAGAGCAACTGGGACGTCATCACCCGGCACCAGGCGCCGCAGGTCACCGACGCGGGCGGCCTCTACCAGGCACTGACGGACCTCGACGCCCAGGCCGCGAACCAGCTGATGTTCGGCAACGACCCGAAGCTGACGCGGAACCTCGCCACCGCCAGGCAGCAGTACACCCAGGACCGCGCCACCGCCGACCACGACCTCCAACAGGCCACCCTCGACGCCGCCGGCAACACCGAGGCGCAGGCCGCGCTCGCCCGCGTCCTCGACGATATGGGCAGCTACCAGGACCTGGCCGGTCGCGCCCTGGAGCTGAACTCCCACGCCCACGCGGCGGCCGGCGCTCCGGACCCGTCCGCGCTGGCCGACTACCGCCAGGCGACCGACCTGATGCGCCAGCAACTGCTGCCCTCCGCCGAACAGCTGCTCAAGGCGAACGACGGCGCCTTCGAGCAGAGCTACACCTCCGAGCGCGCCGCCCTCGGCACCGCGGGGACCTGGCTGCTGCTGCTCGGCGGCGGAGCGCTGATCGCGCTGGTCGGCCTCCAGGTCTGGCTCGCGCTGCGGTTCCGGCGGATCGTCAACCCGGCGCTGGCGGCGGCGACGCTGCTGACCGTCGCGCTGCTGGGCATGGCGGGTTCCTTCCTCTCCGGCGAGGGGCAGGACCTGAAGACGGCGCGCAAGGACGCCTTCGACTCCGTGGTGGCGCTCACCCACGCCCGCGCGGTCGTCTACGACTCGAACGCCGCGGAGAGCCGCTACGTGCTGGACGCGGCCCAGCGGCCCGCGTACGAGTCGGCCTTCCAGACGGACTCGGACCAGATCCTGAAGCTGCAGGGCGTCAGCCTGTCCGGCTACGACAGCGCCCTGGCCCAGAGCATCGCCGCGTACCAGCAGGACCGCACGCAGATACATTTCACCGGCTTCTACGGTGACGAGTTCCGCAACATCACCTTCGGCGGCGAACGCGCGGCCGCCGAGAAGACTCTGCTCGCCTACCAGGCGTACCAGCTGGACGACCGCAAGATCCGCGCCCTGGTCTCGGCCGGGAAGCTGGAAGAGGCGATCGCCTACTGCACCAGCCTCGCCCCGGGCGGCTCCAATGCGGACTTCAACGCCCACGACGCCGCGCTGCAGTCGCTGATCGCGATCAACGAGAACGCGTACGAGAGCGCGGCGAAGGTCGGCGCGCAGCGGGCCGGCTCCGAGCTGTGGCTGCTCGCCGGCGGCGCGGTCCTCGTCGCCGTCCTCGTCGGCGTCGGCGCCCGGCCCCGCCTGCGCGAGTTCCGCTGACGCGCCGCCCACTCCGCACCGAGCCGCCCGTCACCCGCTCCGCACCGAGCAGCCCCCGTCACCCGCTCGCCCGCCTTCACCCGCTCGCCCGCCGTCACCCGTTCGTCCGTGTCGGGCGGCGGGCGGACCGTGCGGCTGTTTGAGTGGCTGCGGAGGCAGGATTCCGCGGCGGAGGAGCGCAGGTGGCGGGTGAGGGAGGGTTCCCGTCGACCGGGGGTGAGCCGGGTTCCGGCGCCTGGCGGCGCGTCGGCACGCGCTGGGTGGACCTGATCGTCGCCGCCGCGCTGGTGGCTCTGCTCTACGGGCTGCTGCGGCTCGCGCCGGGGCTGAACGCCCCGTTCCTGCCGAGTACCGCGCCGTCCCAGGTGTCCACCGACCCGGCGAATCTGCCGTATTACGCGGTCCGTTCGCTGCTGCGGATGTTCGCGGCGCTCGTCGCCTCCGTCCTCTTCACCTTCGTCTACGCCACCGCTGCCGCCCGCTTGCGGCGGACGGAGAAGGTGCTGCTGCCGATCCTGGACATCCTGCAGTCCGTGCCGGTGCTGGGCTTCCTCTCGGTCACGGTCACCGCGTTCATCAACCTTTTCCCCGGCTCGGAGCTCGGGCTGGAGTGCGCCTCGGTGTTCGCCATCTTCACCGCGATGGCCTGGAACATGACCTTCGCCTTCTACTACGCGCTGGTCTCCCAGCCGCGTGAGCTGGACGAGGCGGCGCGGGTGATGCGGCTGACCAAGTGGCAGCGCTTCTGGCGACTGGACGTGCCCAGCGGCATGATCCCGCTGATCTGGAACGGGATGATGAGCTTCGGCGGGGCCTGGTTCTTCCTGGCCGCGTCCGAGTCGATCAGCGTGCTCAACCAGCACTACGCCCTGCCCGGCATCGGCTCCTACGCGGCCGCGGCGATCAGCAAGGGCAGCCTCGGCGAGGTCGGCATCGCCATCGGCGTCATGATCGTCATGGTGATCGGCGTCAACGTGCTCTTCTGGCGGCCGATGACCGCCTGGTCCGAGCGGTTCCGGGTGGAGGAGTCCGAATCCGCCGAGCGTCCGCGTAGCGTGGTGCTGGACCTGCTGCGGCGCAGCAGCGTGCCGAGCCTGATCGGGCGGCCACTGAAGCCGGTCGGCCGCGCGCTCGACCGGGCGGCGCGGCCCTTCGGGCTGGCCGAGCACCCGCTGGCGCGGCCCGTCGCGCGCGAGCGGACCGGGGACGTCTTCTTGGCGGGCGTGGTCACCGCGCTGGTGGTCTGGGGCGCCTGGCAGGCGCTGCGCTACGTGCAGTCGACGGTCGGGTTGGCCGAGTTCGGGCACGCCCTCGCGCTCGGCGGGGCGACCTTCGGGCGGGTGCTGGTGCTGCTGGCGTTCGCCACGGTGATCTGGGTGCCGATCGGGGTCTGGATCGGGATGGACCCCAAGGTGACCCGCTTCGCCCAGCCCATCGTCCAGGTGCTGGCCAGCTTCCCGGCCAACTTCATCTTCCCCTTCGCCACGGCGGCCTTCGTCGCGCTCGGGATCTCGCTCAACATCGGCGCGATCCTGCTGATGGCGCTGGGCGCGCAGTGGTACATCCTCTTCAACGTCATCGCCGGGGCCTCGGCCATCCCGTCGGACCTGCGCGAGGCGATGACCGGCTTCCGCGTCGGCGGCTGGCTGCGCTGGAAGTCCTTCGTCCTGCCGGCGATCTTCCCCTACTACGTCACCGGCGGGATCACCGCGGCGGGCGGCGCGTGGAACGCCTCGATCGTCGCCGAGGTCGTCTCCTACGGCAACCACCACCTGGAGGCCACCGGCCTCGGCTCGTACATCGCGGAGGCGACGGGAGCCGGCGACTTCCCGAAGATCCTGGTCGGCATCAGCGTCATGAGCATCTACGTCGTCGCCCTGAACCGGCTGCTGTGGCGACGCCTGTACCGCCTGGCCGAGACCCGCTACGCGCTCTGAGTCACTGATCACACAGAGAGGGCTCTGCTCGATGGACCGAACCGTCATCGTCGACGCCGAGGACGTCACCAAGACCTTCACCACGCCGGACGGGCGAGCCCTGCCGGTGCTGGAGGGAGTCGGGCTGACGCTGGTCGAGGGCGAGATCGTGGCCCTGCTGGGCAAGTCGGGTTCGGGCAAGTCGACGCTGCTGCGCTGCCTGGCCGGACTGATCTCCCCCTCGCAGGGCACCGTCCGCTACCGGGGCGATGTGCTGAACGGGGCCAACCCGGGCGTGGCGATGGTCTTCCAGTCCTTCGCCCTGCTGCCGTGGCTGACGGTGCAACAGAACGTGGAGCTGAGCCTTCAGGCGCGGGGGGTGGGGGAGGAGGAGCGGTCGGAGCGGGCACTCAAGGCGATCGACCTGATCGGACTGGACGGCTTCGAGGGCGCCTACCCGAAGGAGCTGAGCGGCGGCATGCGGCAGCGGGTCGGCTTCGCACGGGCACTGGTCGTCGAGCCGGACGCGCTCTTCATGGACGAGCCCTTCTCCGCGCTGGACGTGCTGACGGCGGAGAACCTGCGAGGCGAACTGGTCGGCCTGTGGGAGGGGCACGAGGCCCCGGTGAAGTCGATCCTCATCGTCACGCACAACATCGAGGAGGCGGTGCTCCTCGCGGACCGGATCCTGGTGCTCTCCTCGAACCCCGGCCGGATCAAGGCGGAGCTGACGGTCTCCCTGGTGCGGCCGAGGGACCGGCAGACAGCCGGCTTCGAGGAGCTGGTCGACACCGTCTACGGCATCCTCACCGGCCGTGACGAACCACCCGCCGCGCCCTCGGCGGCGCAGCGGCCGGCGCCGCCGGCCTCGCCGACGAGCGCGCCGCTGCCGGATGTGAGCGTGGGCGGGATGGCCGGTCTGCTGGAGATCCTCATCGCGCGCGGCGGCGAGGACGGCCTGGCGGAGATCGCCGACGAGCTGAGCTTCGAGGTGGACGACCTGCTCCCGCTGGTCGACGCGGTCACCATGCTGGGCCTTGCGCGCACGACCGGTCCGCGGATCGCGGTGACGGACGCGGGCCGCGAGTTCTCCGCGGCGGACATCCTGACCAGCAAGCAGTTGTTCGCGAGCTATGCGGAGCGGAACGCGCCGCTGGTCCGGACGATCGTCTCGTCCCTGACGGCGACGGACGATCACACGCTCCGCGAGGGCTTCTTCCTGGACCTGCTGCGCCGGGGCTTCTCGAACGAGGAGGCGCGCAGCCAGCTGGAGACGGCGATCGACTGGGGGCGCTACGCGGAGCTCTACGAGTACGACCGCGACGACGGACGGTTCACGTTGGAGACGGCGTAAGCCGTCGGGGGCGCGAGGCTCTGCTCGATGAACTGCGTGCGCGACAAGCCACTGGGGTGGTGTGTCCCCGAACGAGCAGGGCCATCCGCGCAGGGTGGTTTCTCGCGCAGTTCCCCGCGCCTCTCATGGTTGCTGTCAGTGCGCCAGGGCGACGCCGCGGCCGCGGGCGTGGCGGTAGATGCCGAGGCGGGTGAGGACGCTGGGCTGCTCGGTCGGGGCGAAGATTTCGTCCGATGCGCTCGCTGTGGCGTCGACGGCCTCCGCCAGGGACTCCGCGCGGACGGCGACCGGCTGGACCGTGACCGGCGCGACCTCCGCGCTCAGCGCCTCCGCGACGACGTCGTCCAGCTTCGCGCAGGCGCGCTGCTCCCACTCGTGGGCCAGCTCGGGGCAGGGCCGCGTGCGGTAGAGCAGCTCGCCGCCGGCCGGGGACCAGGCGAGGACCGGTACGAGAACCGCGTGCTGCCGACGGGCCTCCGCCGCGGCGCGGCGCAGCTGGGCGCGGCCCTTCGCGGAGTCGCGGACACCGACGATGACGCGGGCGGTCACTGCTGCTGTGGCGGTCTCGGACATGGCGTATCGGTTCTTTCCGTGAATCACAGGCCCTGGCGGCCCGTATGCCTTCACATTACCCGCTCTCTGGCCAACTTCGCATCTGTTTTAACGGGATCTATGCACTGTTCACCTCAGGATCGACGGAAGACCCTCCGTCCCGGCGCGAAGGTCCCGAACCGGACTCGGCGGCGGCCGTCGTCGAGGCGCTCGTCGAGGCGCTCGTCGAGGCGCTCGTCGAGAAATACGCCCCGGACCGTACGCTGGGCGCAGCGAGGAGGTAAGGCAGCGATGGCGGGAACCGCCGGTTCGGGTCGGGGAAGGCTCAAGGTGTTCCTCGGTTCGGCGCCGGGCGTCGGCAAGACCTACAAGATGCTCGACGAGGGCCGACGGCGGCTGGAGCGTGGCCAGGACGTGGCCGTCGCGTTCGTCGAGTGCCACGAGCGGCCACGCACCGAGGAGCTGCTGGAGGGTCTGGAAGTCCTGCCGCGAACCGAGCGTGCGTATCGGGGCGGTCGGTTCACTGAGCTCGACGTCGACGCGGTGCTCGCGCGCCGCCCGGAGGTCGCGCTGGTCGACGAGCTCGCGCACACCAACGTCCCCGGCGGCCGTCATGCAAAGCGCTGGCAGGACGTGCAGGAGCTGCTGGACGCCGGGATCGACGTGCTGACGACGGTCAACGTCCAGCATCTGGAGTCGCTGAACGACGTCGTCCAGAAGATCACCGGCGTGCCGCAGCGCGAGACCGTCCCCGACGAGGTGGTCCGCCGCGCCGACCAGATCGAACTGGTCGACATGGCCCCCGAGGGCCTGCGCCGCCGCATGGCCCACGGCAACGTCTACGCCGCCGAGAAGGTCGACGCGGCACTGTCGAACTACTTCCGCGTCGGCAACCTCACCGCGCTGCGCGAACTCGCCCTGCTCTGGCTCGCCGGCCGCGTCGACGAAGGCCTGCAGCGCTACCGCGCCGAGCACGACATCTCGAAGGTCTGGGAGACCCGCGAGCGCGTCGTCGTCGCGTTGACCGGCGGTCCCGAGGGCGAGACGCTGATCCGCCGCGCCGCCCGCATCGCCGACCGGGCGGGTAGCGACGCTCTCCTCGCCGTCCACGTCGCCCGCAGCGACGGCCTCGCCGACGCCAACCCCGCCGCACTCGCCGCCCAACGCCACCTCGTCGAATCGCTCGGCGGCAGCTACCACTCCGTCGTCGGCGACAACATCCCGCGCGCACTCCTCGACTTCGCCCGCGCGGAGAACACCACCCAGCTCGTCCTCGGCACCAGCCGACGCGGCACGCTGCGCCGCGCACTCACGGCCGGGCGCGGCATCGGCGAGACGACGGTCGAACTCTCCGGCGACATCGACGTCCACATGGTCACCCACGAGCAGGCCGGTCGCGGACGCGGCCTCCCCGCTTCCGGTCGCCTGCGCAGGCCCGGACGCCGCATCACCGGTCTGCTCCTCGGTCTCGTGCTGCCCCCGCTGCTGACCCTCGTCCTGACCCAGACCCGCGACGCCATCAACCTCACCAGCGACGCGCTGCTGTACCTGGCCCTGGTGGTCGGCATCTCCCTGCTGGGCGGCATCACGTCCGCGCTGGTCGCCTCCCTCGTCGCCTCGCTGCTGCTGAATTACTACTTCATCCCGCCCATCCATCTGTTCACCATCGCCGCGCCCAACAACGTGCTGGCTCTGGCGGTGTTCGCGATCGTCGCGATCGTGGTGGCCGGGATCGTCGACACCGCGACCAAGCTCTCCGGCCGCGCCGCCCGCGCCACCGCCGAGGCCGAGACGCTCTCCGCGCTCGCGGGCAGCGTGCTGCGCGGGAACCAGGCCGTCCCCTCGCTGCTGGCCCGACTGCGCGAGACCTTCGCGATGGACCGGGTCGAGCTGGTGGAACGCGTCGTCGAGCCGGAGGAGTTGGCCGCCGAGGCCGGAGCGGAGGTGGTGCCGGTCGGCACCGACGCCTCGCTGGTGCTGCGCGGCCGACCGCTGCCCGCCTCGGACCGGCGCGTGCTGGCCGCGTTCGCCGCCCACGTCGCCGTCGCGCTGGAGCGGACCCGGCTGGCGGAGGCGGCGGCCGAGGTCGAGCCGGTCAAGGCCGCCGACCGGCTCCGCACCGCCCTGCTCGCCGCCGTCAGCCACGACCTGCGCACGCCGCTGGCGGTGGCGCTGGCCTCGGTTTCGTCGCTGCGCAGCGAGGACGTCGAGTTCAGCCGAGAGGACCAGCGCGAACTCCTCGCCACCGCAGAGGTCTCGCTGGAGAAGCTGACCCGGCTGGTCGAGAACCTGCTCGACATGAGTCGCCTCCAAGCGGGCGCTCTCTCGCTGCACCTCCAGCCGGCGCCGCTGGAGGACGTGGTCGCGACCGCGCTCGACTCGCTCACTTCGCTGACGGACGGCGCGGACGTGGCCGTGGCGACGCAGGGCCTGGCGACGACCCCGGCCGTCGTCGTCGACGGCCCGCTGCTGGAGCGGGTCATCGCCAACCTGGTGGCCAACGCACTGCGGCACGCTTCCGGGCAGCCCGTGCTGCTCAGCGCGAGCACGCTGGGCGAGCGGGTCGAACTGCGCGTCGTGGACCGGGGTCCCGGCCTGCCCGAGGCCGACCGCGACCGGATCTTCCAGCCCTTCCAGCGGCTGGGCGACAACGACAACGCCACCGGCGTCGGGCTCGGCCTGGCGCTGGCCCGTGGCCTTACCGAGGCGATGGGCGGCACGCTCACGCCCGAGGACACCCCCGGGGGCGGCCTGACCATGGTCCTGTCCGTCCCGGCCGCGCCGGGCGAGGCCGCGGGATCAGCAGCCGTGGGATCAGAAGCGGCGGAAGGGGAGCTGCCGGTCTGACCCGCGTCCTCGTGGACGCCGAGCCTCAGCCGCCGAGCAGGCGCTGGAGCGGCGGGCCCGCCGTCCAGCCACCGTCGACGGCGAGTTCGGCGCCGGTGACGTAGGACGCCGCGTCGGAGAGCAGCCAGGCGACGGCCTCGGCGATCTCCCAGGGCTCGCCGACGCGGGCCATCGGGGTACCCGGGTAGCCGCCCTCGCCGTGCTGGATGCCGAGGTGCGCGGTCATCGGGCTGTAGACCATGCCCGGATGGATCGAGTTGACCCGCACCCTGGCCGGGCCGAGCTCCACCGCCGCGACCTTGGTCAGCCCGCGCACGCCCCACTTCGAGGCCCCGTACCCGGCGGTGAGAGCCAGCCCCATCAGTCCGGCAGCGGAGGAGATGTTGACGATCGCGCCGCCGCCCTGCGCCTTCAGCGCCGGGACGACGGTGCGCATCCCGATGAAGACGCCGACCAGGTTGATGTCGAGCACCCGCCTGAACTCGGCGACCGACTGATCTTCCACCGGGCTCGAACCACCGGAGATCCCCGCGTTGTTGACCAGACCGTTCAGCCGGCCGAAGGCGGCGACTGCGTGGTCGGCGGCGGCACGCCAGCTCTGCTCGTCGGTGACGTCGTGGGTCACGAAGCGGGCGGCCTCCCGCCCGAACTCGTCGGCGAGGGCGCGGCCCTCCTCCTCCAGCACGTCGGTGACGAGGACGCGTCCCCCGGCCTCGACGACCCGGCAGGCGATCGCTGCGCCGATCCCGCGTGCCGCGCCGGTGACGAGGACGCTCTTTCCTTGCAGGTCGGACAGCTTGCCTGGCTCGGTCATCGTGACTCCGTTCTGGGTGCGTGGTCGGGGACGGACGGACTGCTGTCGGCTGGGCTGGGGCTGGGCTGCTGTGTGGTGCCGACGGTGCGGACGAGCCACTGGGACGCGGCGTCCAGCGCCGCGTCGGCGGCGGGAAGGTGGCCGGCTCCGCCGAGGAAGCCGTGGAACACCCCGGGGTGGAGGTGGACTTGGACCGGGACGCCGGCGGCGCCGAGTCGGCGCGCGTAGGCGAGCCCTTCGTCGCGCAGCGGATCGCAGTCGGCGAGGACGATCAGCGTGGGTGGCAAACCGGTCAGGTCCGGGGCGAGGCCGGGAGCGGCGGCGGGATCGGTGGTGGGGCCGGTGGTCGGGCTGGTGGTGGGGCCGAGGTACTGCTGCCAGTACCAGCGCATGTGGGCGGTGGTGTGGAAGAAGCCGCGCGCGAAGGTGCGGGCGGAAGGCCCGTCGAGTGCCGGGTCGAGCGCCGGGTAGATGAGCAGCTGCGCCGCTGCACGCGGGCCCCGCAATGGCGATGCCGCCGCGGCCGCAAGGTTGCCGCCGCTGGAGTCGCCCGCGAGGACGAGACAGGCCGGGTCGCACCCCAGGGCCGCGGCGTTCGCCGAGGCCCAGCGCAGCACCGAGCGGGTGTCGTCGAGCGCGGCCGGGAAGCGGTGCTCGGGGGCCCGTCGGTAGTCGACGGAAAGCACCATCGCGCCGGTGCGGTGGGCGAGTTCGCGGCAGAGACCGTCATGCGTGTCCAGGTCGCCGAGTACCCAGCCGCCGCCGTGCAGGAAGACGATCAGCGGCCGTCCTGCGGCTGCACCGGCATCGCGGACCGGCTCTGGATCGTAGGCCCGGACCGGGATCGTGCACCCGTCCGGGCCCGGGACGCCGAACTGCGTCACCGAGGCGACCGCCGGTACGCCGCGCGGCCCGCGCGCGCTCGCGGCGCGGCGGAGTGCGGCGGCGTCCAGGGGTCCGGCCGCCGGATCGGGGAAGGCCGCAGCCATGGTGTCGCAGAGCAGCCGGGCGGCGGGGGAGAGCGGGTCCGCCGGGGTCAGCGGGCCGACGGGAGTCAGCGGATCGGCGGCGGGCAGGTCATAGGTGGGTGGGTCGGCGGTCATGAGGTGGTGAGCCCGCCGTCGACGGTGAATTCGGCACCGGTGATGTAGGAGGAGGCGTCGGAGACCAGGAAGAGCACCAGCTCGCCGACCTCCTCCGGGCGCCCGATCCGGCGCAGCGGCAGGTGCGACCAGTCCCGGGTGGCGGCCACGTCGGCGATCATCGGGGTGTCGATCGCGCCGGGGTGCACCGAGTTGACCCGGATCCCGTAGCCGGCCAGGTCGAGCGCGCTGGACCTGGTGAGACCGCGCAGCCCGAACTTGCTTGCCCCGTAGGCGGCGTGGCCGGGAATGCCGACCAGCCCGGCGGTCGAGGAGATGTTCACCACCGAGCCGCCACCGGCCGCCTTCAGGGCGGGCAGCACGGCCTGGATGCCGAGGAACGGGCCGACCAGGTTCACCTGAAGCAGGGTCTCGAAGTTCGCCCGGGACTCCGCCTCGACAGGGGCGGTGCGCCACAGCGCCGCATTGTTGACTAAGGCGTCGAGCCGACCGTACGTCTCGGTGGCGGCGCGGACCGCCGCCGCCCAGTCGGCGGCGTCGGTGACGTCGTGACGCACGAAGAGCCCAGCCTCGCCGAGCTCCGCCGCGACTGCCCTGCCCTCTTCCTCCCGCACGTCGGTCACCACGACCCGGGCGCCGGCTCGCGCGAAGAGCCGCGCCTCCGCTGCGCCTTGACCCCTCCCGGCGCCGGTGATCAGCACGACCTTGCCGTCCAGCCTGTCGTCCAGCTTGCCGTCCGGGCGGGCCATCTGCGCGGCGGAGACGGCCTGTTCGGCGCAGTCGATCATGGAGAACTTCACGATGCCGTGCCTCCTGGAGGTGTCTGGCGATGCCTGGCGGTGAGGTGAGCCGCTGGCTGGCCTCATAGAAGCTATGCCTAATAGAAATATACCTATCAGGAATAGTGGAGTAAGGGGAAGGGGTCGGTATGAGCCGCTTAAACTGCGATGTGTGACGGGAGCGAGCGAGCCGCAGAAGCAGCAGCCGGCGCTGGAGGCGGGGCCGAAGCTGCCGCCGACCAGCTGGGCGGTGCTCGGCCTGCTCTCCTTCGGCGAGGAGCTGTCCGGCTACGACCTGAAGAAGTGGTCGGACTGGTCGTTGCGCTTTTTCTACTGGAGCCCGTCGTTCAGTCAGATCTACAGCGAGCTCAAGCGCCTGGAGCAGATCGGCTACGCCAACTCCCGGATGGTCGCGCAGGAGGTCGGCAACCGCGACAAGCGCGTCTACCGGATCACCGACGAGGGTCTGACCGCCGTCCGCGTCTGGGCGCGTGAGGCGCCGATGGATCCGCCAGTGCTCAAGCATGGGCCGATGCTGCGACTCTGGCTGGGACACCTGCTGGAGCCCGAGCAGATTCGCGAGGTGCTCGGCCGGCACCGCGACTTCGCCGAGCAGATGCGCCACCGTGCCGAGGCGGACGCGGCGGGCGCGGCGGACGAGCCGGGCTGGGCCTATCCGGGTCTGGCCCTGAAGTGGGCCGAGCGCTACTACGCCTCCGAGCGCGACCTGGCGGAGGCCATGCTGGCCGACATCGACGAGGCGAGCGGCGGCAGCAAGCGCCGGTAGCCAAGCGTGCCCACGGCTCAGCCCAGCTGTTCGGCTCCCCCGCTGCGCATCGGCGCCGACTGGCGGGCGAGGCTCTCACTCATTCCTGAGCTTGGTTCCGTACATGCGTGTGGGCGTGCCGATGGGCCGCCTGGTGGGGCGGCTCATGGGCCGTGCTGTGGGTCAGCCGGGGTATCTGGTGTTGGGGGGTGGTGGGGTGTCGGGGGGTGGGACGGCTTGGGGTTGGCCGTCGTGCATTTCGAGTTCCCAGCCGGTTTGGTGGAGGTCGGTGTGGTGTTCGCCGCACAGGAGGGCGAGGTTGTCGAGGCTGGTGTGGCCGCCGTCGGCCCAGTGGGTCAGGTGGTGTGCTTCGCACCAGGTCGGGGGGCGGGTGCAGCCGGGCCAGACGCAGTGCCGGTCCCGGGCGATGACCGCGTCGCGCAGGTGGGCGGGGACGGTGCGGGTGGCGCGGCCGATGGAGACGGGCTTGTCCTGGCCGCGCGTCAGGATGACGCGGAGCTGGCAGTCGCAGGCTTCCTTGCGGGCCTGCCAGGCGGGGAGCTGGTAGCCCCGGGTCGTGGTCGCCGCCACCCGAGGGCGCAGCAGCCCCGACAGGTCATCCCCACCCTCTTCCGGCTCGTCGTCCTCGGACCCGGTGTGGTCGAGGGTGGGGTGGGTGGGGCAGGTCGTCCGCAGCGCGTCCAGGTCCGCGATCAGCGTCAGGTGCGGACGCTGACCACCCGTGGTGGGGAGCTGGTCCGAGCCGAGCGCGAGGTCGGCGACGGTCTCGATCGCGTCGCCCATCCGCTCCGCATGCGTGCGCGGGTCCCCGTCCACGGGAGCGCCCATGGCGGCCTCCAAGGCGACGCGGAGCTTCTCCCCCACCACCGGCGACAGCTCCCCCGACAGGACCCAGAACGGGTCATCCGAGGTGCCGGTCGGCGACAGCTTCGCCCAGGACTGGAAACTCGCGGGAACATCGTCCGCCTTGGGGTCTTCCTCGGCGACCAGGTGGGCGTGGACCTGCCGGGCGGCCGTCCGCAGCCCCGCCAGGTGCAGGACCTTGGCCTGGGCGATCAGGAGTTCCTCGGCCTGCTGGCGGGCCTGCGGGTCCTCGACCGGAGCGATCTCCTTCGCGATGACCTCCACCTGGCTGGAGGAGAGCTCACCCGCCGCGAGGGCGGTGCGGACGCTGCGGAGCTTGTCCAGGTCCCGGGCCCGGCCGACCAGCTGGTTCGCGTGCTTGTCCGCGAGCTGCCCGTGGGTGCGGAGGAAGCCCTTCGTGGTGCGGGACCGGACGGCGGTGGCGCCGCCGGTGCGGTCGAACACCGCCAGGCGGCGCGACAACTCCGCGCCGACCATTTCCTCGAACCGCACCAACGCCAGGAGCTGCTCGGACTGGAACCGGGCCCCGGCCGCGTGCAGCACCTCATCGTCCTCCGCCGCCAGAGCAGCGAGAAACGAGAGGGCGGAAGCGGGCAGGGTGCGGAGGGGCTCCGCGCAGTGGCGGGCCTGGCGGGAAGACTTGGGGGTCAGCGGGTCCGCACGGAACACATCCCCGAGCGAGGGGCCGGAACAGCCCTCACCCATGGACGCATCTCCGTCTTCACACCCGCCCCCGAACATCGAGGCGTCCATAGAACCAATTATCAATCCCCGCCCACCCCACCACCATGGCCCAACAGGACTATCTTCCGAACACGAACGAGTTAGTCATTCCGTTCGATTAATTCAATCCGCGTCCAGAATCCTCGCCCGGCACGCAGCCGGCGTGCCCCAGGCGTCCCGCAAGGGGCGTGCCTTGCGAATCCAAAGGGAGAGGTCGAGCTCCTCGGTGTAGCCGATCGCGCCGTGGAGCTGCAGAGCTGCCCGTGCCGCGAGGCAGGCGGCCTCGCCCGTCGCGACCTTGGCCATGGCGATGTCGCGCCCGTCCTGCGAGAGCGCCGCAGCGTGGAGCAGGGGCTGAGCGAACTCCAGGGCGATCAGAACATCGGCCAATCGGTGCTTCACCGCCTGGAACGAGCCGATTGCCACCCCGAACTGGCGTCGCTGCTGCACGTATGCGACCGTCCGGGCCAGCAGCTCCCGTCCGACGCCCAGTGACTGCGCTGCTGTGGCCAGTGCGGCCCACTCGCTCGCGCGGGTTGCGGCGGAGCGAACCGCGGTGCCCGTCGCGAGCAACTCGCCGCCCGATTCCGGCAGCGTGAGCCGCCGCACCGGGTCGAGAGACGGCGCCGGCTCACCACTGCCCGCTGCCAGTCGCAGCTCGTCGTCATTCAGGTCGAAGACCGCATCGGCGGCGTCCGCGTCAAGCGCGTACGGGGAATTGGCGTGTATCCGCAGCGTGGCCACCACCTGCCCGGAGGCGATCCGGGGCAGCCAACTCTTCGCGAGTCCGGCATCGCCCAGTTCCGTCAGCAGAACGGCCGTGGCAACCGTCTCCACCGCCGGACCCGGGACCGCATGGCGTCCAAGGGCCTCGAATGCCAGGGCCAGCTCGACCCCCAGCGGCCCGAGGCCGTCGAACTCCTCTGGCACGGCCAGCGCGAAGACCCCTGCCTCCGCGATCCGCGCCCACAGCGCGCGGCCGGGCTCGGGCTCGCCGCGGGACCAGGCCCGAGCCGCGCCCGGAGCGTCCGAGGCGGTCAGCATGGCGTCCAACGCGCGGGCGAAGTCGCGCTGTTCGTCGTCGAGAAGAAAGCGCACCGCTACCGCCGTCCTTTGGGGAGGCCGAGCAGGCGCTCGGCGATGATGTCGCGCTGGATCTCGTTGGTGCCCGCGTAGATGGGGCCGGCCAGCGAGAAGATCCAGCCCTCCGCCCAGGGGCCGTCGGCGAGTTCGGCCTCGGGGCCGAGCAGGTCGAGGGCTGTTTCGTGCAGGGCGATGTCGTACTCCGACCAGAAGACCTTGTTGAGGCTGGACTCCGCCCCGATCGTCTCCCCGGCGGCGAAACGCGAGGCGTTGGCGTAGGTGAAGAGCTGGTAGGCGCGGGCTCCGACGAGCGCGTCCGCCACCTGTGCGCCGAGCGCCGGGTCCGGCGCGACGCTCGATCCCTCGACCTCCCGCCAGAGCGCCGCCAGCCGGTCCGCTGCCGCGAGGAAGCGGCCGGGTGAGCGCAGGGTCAGCCCGCGCTCGTTGCCCGCCGTGCTCATCGCGGCCCGCCAGCCGCTTCCGACCGCGCCGATGACGTCCTGGTCCGGGACGAAGACCTGGTCCAGAAAGAGCTCGGCGAACGCGAGCTTGCCGTCCAGCCGCCCGATCGGGCGGACCGTCACGCCCTCCGCCCGCAGATCGAACATCAGGTACGTCAGGCCCTGGTACGGCTTCGGCAGTCCGGGCTCGCTGCGGAAGAGCCCGAAGGCCCGGTCCGCGAACGCGGCCCGAGAGGACCAGGTCTTCTGGCCGCTCAGCAGCCAGCCGCCGTCGGTGCGCTCCGCGACCGAGCGCAGCGAGGCCAGGTCGGAGCCCGACTCCGGCTCGGACCAGGCCTGTGCCCAGATCACCTCCCCGCTCGCCATCGAGGGCAGCACCCGGGCCCGCTGCTCCGCCGTGCCGTGGTCGAAGAGCGTGGGCGCGAGCAGGTTGATGCCGTTCTGCGAGACGCGTCCGGGGGCACCGGCTGCGAAGTACTCCTCCTCGAAGACGAGCCAGCGCATGGTGTCGGCGCCGCGCCCGCCGTACTCCTCCGGCCAGGAGACCACCGACCAGCGGTCGGCATACAGTTGGGCCTCCCACTCCCGGTGCGCGGCGAAGCCCTCGCGGGTCTCCAGCGAGGGCAGCGGCCGGGCCGGGACGTGGTCGGCGAGCCAGGCGCGGGCCTCAGCGCGGAAGGCCTCGACTTCCGGGGTGTGCTGCAGATCCACTACGCGCCGCCCGCCTTCTGCTTCATCGCCGCGATGTCCATCCCGCCGAGCGAGTCGGTGGCGACCTCGGCGTTGTGGGCGTGGGCGAGGTGGTGCAGACCGAAGACCGAATCCATGCCCGCGTGCATGCCTTGGAGGTCCTCCGCCTGATTGACCGCACGCTTGGTCAACGCGAGGCCCAGGCGCGGCATCTGCGCGATCCGCTCCGCCAACTCGACCGTGCGCTCAGCCAACTCCGCACGCGGCACCACCCGGTTGACCATGCCGACCTCGTACCCGCGCTGTGCGCTGATCCGGTCGCCGGTGAAGAGGAACTCCTTGGCGATCCGGGGCGGCATCACCCACGGGTGGGCGAAGTACTCGACGCCCGGGATCCCCATCCGGACCACCGGGTCGGCGAAGAAGGCATCCTCGCTGGCCACGATCAGGTCGCAGACCCAGGCCAGCATCAACCCGCCCGCCACGCAGGCACCCTGGACCGACGCGATCACCGGCTTGGGCAGCTCCCGCCAGCGGCGGCACATGCCCAGGTAGACCTCGGACTCGCGGGCGTAGCGGCTCTCGGCGCCCTGCTTGTCGGAGTGGTCCCACCAGAGGCCGGCCCGGCGGTCGAAGGGCAGGTGGGCGTCGCGGCCGGGCGTGCCGATGTCGTGGCCGGCGGAGAAGTGGTCACCCGCGCCGCCCAGCACGACGACCTTCACCTCGCCGTCGTCGGCGGCGCGGTAGAGGGCGGCGTCGAGGGCGTAGGTCATGGCGGAGTTCTGCGCGTTGCGGTAACGCGGGCGGTTCATGGTCACGAACGCGACCGGGCCACGGCGTTCGTAGAGCACGGGGCTCTCCTCGGCCGGAGTCTCCACCGCCGGGCTCTCAGCCAGCGGCTTCGCAGCCACCGGGCTCTCGGCCACGGGGTTCGCTTCCTGGGGGGCGCTCATCGGCTCTCCTTCCCTAACAAGTGTTTGGTAGGTTAACGTACCGGCATGACAGACGTCGATACGTTCCGCCGCGAGGCCCGCGCCTGGCTGCGGGCCCATCTCGGCGGGGAGTTCGCCGCCCTACGCGGCCTCGGCGGGCCCGGACGCGAGCACGAGGCCTGGACGAGTGGCAGCGTCTTCAGCCGCGCGGACACCACCTACGCGGGCTCCGACGAGATCCAGCGGGACATCATCGCCGAGCGCGTGCTCGGCCTCCCCGAGGAGGTGCGGGCGTGAACGAGCCGAACGAGCCCAGGTACGTCGCAGGGCACGGCCTGCTCGCCGGGCGCAGCGCGGTGATCACCGCCGCCGCCGGGGCCGGGATCGGCGGCGCGACCGCGCGCCGGTTCCTGGAGGAGGGCGCGCGCGTCCTGATCAGCGACGCCCACGCGCGCCGGCTCAAGGAGTCGGCGGAGGCGCTCGCCGCCGAGTTCGGCGCGCAGCGCGTCGCCTCGCTGCCCTGCGACGTCACCGACGAGACGCAGGTCCAGGAGCTCTTCGCGCTCGCCGAGTCGGTCCACGGCGGGCTCGACGTCGTCGTCAACAACGCAGGGCTGGGCGGCACGGCCGAGCTGGTCGAGATGACGGACGAGCAGTGGAACCGGGTGCTGGACGTCACCCTCGGCGGGACCTTCCGCTGCACCCGCGCCGCGCTGCGCGCGATGAAGGCGGCGGGGCGGGGCGGGGTGATCGTCAACAACGCCTCGGTGATCGGCTGGCGCGCGCAGGCGGGCCAGGCCCACTACGCGGCGGCGAAGGCCGGGGTGATGGCGCTGACCCGCTGCGCGGCACTGGAGGCCGCCGAGTTCGGCGTCCGGGTCAACGCGGTCGCGCCGAGCCTGGCCATGCACCCGCACCTGGTGAAGGTCACCACCCCGGAACTGCTCGCGACGCTGACCGAGCGCGAGGCCTTCGGCCGGTACGCGGAGCCCTGGGAGGTGGCCAATGTGATCGTCTTCCTCGCCAGCGGCTACTCCTCCTACATGACCGGTGAGACGGTCTCGGTGAGCAGCCAGCATGCGTGAGCAGATCCGGTGGCCGATCCGATGACCGCCGCGCAGCCGACGGCGCGGCGCCGGGAGATTCTCGACGCGGCGGCCGAAGTCTTCGCCGAGCAGGGCTACAACGCCACCACCGTGCGCGCCATCGCCGACCAGGCGGGGATGCTCGCGGGCAGTCTCTACTACCACTTCGACTCCAAGGAGTCGATGCTGGAAGAGATCCTGGCCGGCTTCCTGGACGAGCTCTGGGCCGGCTACGACGCCGTACTCGCAGCCGACCTCGGCCCCAGGGAGACCCTGGAGGCCCTGGTCACCGAGTCCTTCCGGGAGATCGACCGGCACCGCGCCGCCGTCGCCATCTTCCAGAAGGAGTCCAAGACCCTCTCCCCGCAGCCGCGCTTCTCCTTCCTCACCGCCTCACAGCGGAAGTTCGAGAGGGCCTGGCTGCGCACCCTGGAGCGCGGCGTGGCCGCCGAGACCTTCCGCGCGGACCTCGACATCCGGCTGACCTACCGGTTCGTCCGCGACACGGTCTGGGTCGCCGCGTCCTGGTACCGACCGGGCGGGCAGCACCGCCCGGAGGAGATCGCCCGCCAGTACCTCTCGATGGTGCTGGACGGCATCGCCGTCCCCGACAAGTAGATCCGGAACTCACCCCCACCGAAGGAGCCCTGCCATGGCCGAGGCCTACATCGTCGACGCGATCCGCACCCCCGTGGGGCGCAGGAAGGGCGGTCTCTCCGCCGTCCACCCGGCCGACCTCGGCGCGCACGTGCTGTCCGCGCTCGTCGCCCGGACCGGGATCGATCCGGCGGCGGTGGAGGACGTCGTCTTCGGCTGCCTGGACACCGTCGGCCCGCAGGCCGGCGACATCGCCCGGACCTGCTGGCTTGCGGCGGGCTTGCCGGAGGAGGTGCCCGGAGTGACGATCGACCGGCAGTGCGGCTCGTCCCAGCAGGCCGTGCACTTCGCCGCGCAGGGCGTCATGTCCGGCACCCAGGACCTGGTGGTCGCGGGCGGCGTGCAGAACATGAGCCTGATCCCGATCGCCTTCGCGAGCCGCCAGGCCGCCGAGCCGCTGGGGCTGACGGACGGTCCCTACCTCGGCAGCGCGGGCTGGCGTGCCCGGTACGGGGACGCGCCGGTCAACCAGTTCCACGGGGCCGAGCTGATCGCGAAGAAGTGGGGTGTCTCGCGCCGCGACATGGAGGACTTCGCTCTCCGTTCCCACCAGCGCGCGATCCGGGCCATCGACGAGGGACGATTCGGGCGGGAGACCGTGCCGTTCGGCGAGGTCACGGTGGACGAGGGGCCGCGCCGTGACACGACGCTGGAGAAGATGGCGGGGCTCAAGCCGGTGCTGGAGGGCGGGACGATCACGGCGGCCTGCTCCTCCCAGGTCTCCGACGGGGCGTCGGCCATGCTGATCGCCAGCGAGCGGGCCGTCCGCGAGCACGGGCTGACGCCCCGGGCGCGCGTGCACCACCTCTCCGTACGCGGCGAGGACCCGATCCGGATGCTCTCGGCGCCGATCCCGGCGACGGCCTACGCGTTGAAGAAGACCGGGATGTCGATGGACGACATCGACCTGGTGGAGATCAACGAGGCCTTCGCCCCGGTCGTGCTGGCCTGGCTCAAGGAGACGGGCGCGGACCCGGAGAAGGTCAACGTCAACGGCGGCGCGATCGCCCTCGGGCACCCGCTCGGCGCGACGGGCGTCAAGCTGATGACGACGTTGCTGCACGAGCTGGAGCGTACGGGCGGCCGCTTCGGCCTGCAAACCATGTGCGAGGGCGGCGGACAGGCGAACGTCACCATCATCGAGCGGCTGTAGCAGGCGGCAGGGAGCAGCGCAGGGTGCGGGGCCCGATCCCCGCACCCTGCGCTGCGCCGCGCCGCCACGCGCCGCCTCAGCGCGGCAGGCGCGCAAGCACGTCCCTGGCCTCGGCCATGATGCGGTCGACGAGCTCGGCGCAGCTCGGCAGATCCTCGATCAGGCCGGCCACCTGGCCCGAGGCCATCACACCCAGGTCCGTGCGGCCGTCCACCATCGAGGCCTTGAGCAGCATCGGCGTGTTGGCCGCCAGCAGGATCTGGCTCCAGCTCAGATCCTTGCCGTGCTTCATCACCAGCCCCTCGCGGACCATCTGCGGCCAGCTCAGCCCCGAGAGCTTCCGGAAGCCCGCCGCCCTGCACACCGCCTGCGCCAGGGCCCGTGCCCGGCCCGCGTGTTCGAGCGAGGAGACGAGCTCGCTGCGCAGCATCCGGTGCGGCAGGCCGTCCACGGCCGTCGTCACCGTGATGTCCTTCACCGAGGCGGCCAGGTACGTCGCCTTCACCGCGTCGGGCACCGTCGAGTCCGAGGTCAGCAGGAAGCGCGTGCCCATCGCCACGCCGGCCGCGCCGTAGGCCAGGGCGGCGACCAGTCCCCGGCCGTCGAAGAAGCCGCCCGCGGCGACGACGGGGATGTCCACCGCGTCGACGACCTGCGGCAGCAGCACGGTCGTGGCGACCTCGCCGGTGTGGCCGCCGCCCTCGCCGCCCTGGACCACCACCGCGTCCGCGCCCCACGCGGCGACCTTCTCCGCGTGGCGGCGGGCGCCGATCGAGGGGATCACCACGATGCCCGCGTCCTTGAGTCGCGCGATCAGCTCCTTCGACGGGGCCAGCGCGAAGGACGCGACGCGCACGCCCTCCTCGATGATGATCTGCACGCGCTCGCCCGCGTCCCCGGCGTCGGCCCGCAGGTTGACACCGAAGGGGGCCTCGGTCCTGGACTTCACCTCCCGTACGGCCGAACGGAGTTGGTCGACGGTCATGGTCGCGGAGGCGAGGATGCCGAGCGCGCCCGCGTTGGCGGAGGCGGAGACGAGGCGCGGACCGGCGACCCAGCCCATCCCGGTCTGCACGATCGGGTACCGGACGCCGACCAGCTTGGTGAAGGGCGTCTCCAACGGCGGGTTCAAGGGCGCCGTCACGGCCGCACCTCGCGGTCGCGCCAGTTCTTCGGGTCGATGACCTCGCGGATCAGCCGCAGCTCCGCCGCCGTCGGCTCGCGCGTGAACGGCACGTCGGCCGGGACGGCGAGCGGGAAGCCCGTCGCGGCCAGCACCTGCTCCACGCTGACGCCCGGGTGGATGGAGGCGAGCCGCATCGCGTGGTCCTCGCCCGCGAAGTCGAAGACGCCGAGGTCGCTGACGACCCGGCGCAGGTCGTGGTACGGGCCGGTGGCCCGGTCGTAGCCGACTCCGCAGACCATGTCGACACGTTCGACGAAGACTCGTGGCCCGTGCTTGGGCACCCAGTAACTCGTGGGGTTGTTCAGCGTGTTGACCGGTGCACCGCGCACGCCGAGCAGCTGCCGGGCGGGCCGCTCCCAGTCGCCGATACAGGAGATGTTCTGGTTGCCGAAACGGTCGATCTGGCTGGCGCCCATCATCACGTGCCGCTTGCCGCCGGTGACCATGGCCAGGTGCTGCCGATAGGGCAGCCAGCCCTCCACCAGTTGCGGTTCGGCGCCCAGCGCGGGGACGTCTGCGACGATCAGTGCCTCGCCGTCGGTGAGCAGCAGGTCGGGGGAGAAGGTGAGCTTGGCCAGCCGGGCGCCGATGGAGGGGATGGTGCCCATCGGGCTGGCCAGGATCTCGCCGTCGCCGCGCCAGGCTTCCGCGCAGGCGATGACGCAGTACTCGGCCCGGCTGACCGTGGTGGCATGGGCAGTTGCTGTCTCGGTCACGGCTGCTGCTCCTCGTGCTCCTCGTGCCAGGCGGTGACGGCGGACTGGTAGGCGTGCTCGTTGCCGGACAGGAAGCGCTCCTCGAACGCCGCCCACGCCGCTGGGTCAGGATCGGCCGCCGCGGACGCGTAGTGCTTCTGGAAGGCCTCGTCGCGCTCGTAGTCGGGGGTGCAGGAGGTGAAGTGCGCCCCGTTCGGCGCCTCCACCACGCCGGTGACCGCGTAGCGCTTGATCAGCAGGCTCTGCGGGGCACCCGCCTTGGCCAGCTCCTCGGTGTCGACCAGACGCTCGCAGGAGACGTAGGCATGCGTGGCGGCCTCGCAGTAGAGGTCGTCGAAGTACGGGTCGGGGCCCAGGTACTGGGCGTTTCCGAACCGGTCGGCGCGGTTCAGGTGGACCAGTGCCGCGTCCAGCCGCAGGGCGGGGACGGCGGCGAACTCCTCGCCGTCCTCGTAGGGGGAGGTGACCGTCCGCAGGCTCGGATTGACCCGCATCACGTCCGAGCCGAGACCGGCCCGGATCGGCAGGAAGGGCAGCCGGTGGACGGCGGCGGTGAGGCCCCACATCAGCATGGCCTCGTCCAGCTCGAAGAGTTCGAACGCGCCGCGTTCGCGGGCCGCGCGGTAGTGCGGCTCCAGCGGGATCGAGTCCAGGGTGGTGAAGGCGGTGACCAGCTTGCGGATCCGCCCGGCGGCCGCCAGCAGCCCGACGTCCGGGCCGCCGTAGGAGACCACCGTCAGGTCCCACACGTCCGAGCGGAGCAGCGCGCGGACCAGCGCCATCGGCTTGCGGCGTGAGCCCCAGCCGCCGATGCCGATGGTCATGCCGCTCTCCAGCCCGGCGACGACCTCGTCCGGCGTCATCGTCTTGTCCGCCGACCTGCCGGCTGTCACGTCTGCCGTTGTCATCACTTCCCCCCGTCCCTCTTCCCGAAGCTGTCACGGACCTGGTCGGCGACGCCGCTCAGGTTGGCCTCGAAGGTGAAGCCCTGTTCGAAGCGGTAGCTGCGCCTGACGTCGACCGGATCGATGCCGTTGATCGCCGCCTTGGCGAGCCGGATCAAGTAGCCGTCCTTGCGGGCGATCTCGCGCGCCAGCTCCAGCGCGGCCGCGCCGAGCTCCTCGCGCGGCACCACCCGCCAGACGGACCCGTGCCGGTGCAGTTCCTCGGCCGTGGCCGTCCGTGAGGTGTAGTAGAGCGCTCGCATCAGGTGCTGTGGGACCAGCCGCGCCAGGTGCGTGGCGGCGCCCAGCGCGCCCCGGTCCAGCTCGGGCAGGCCGAAGGTGGCGTCCTCGCTCGCGACGATCGCGTCCGCGTTGCCGACCAGCCCGATCCCGCCGCCCAGGCAGAAGCCCCGCACGGCCGCGACGACCGGCACCTCGCACTCGTAGACCGCTGCGAAGGCCTCGTAGCAGCCGCGGTTGGCGCCCAGGATGGCGGAGTGACTCGGATCGCGCTGCACCTCCTTGATGTCGACGCCCGCGTTGAAGCCGCGCCCCTCGGCGGCGAGGACGACGCAGCGGACGTCCGGGTCGCGGCCGGCGGCGCGGACCGCGTCGGCCAGGTCGTACCAGCCCTGCACGGGCAGCGCGTTGACGGGCGGGTAGTCGACCGTGACGACGGCGATGCCCTTTTCCGGGCGGGAGGTGGAGACACCCATGAGCGAATCAGCTACCTTTCCACCAAACGTTTGTTAGGTGAGACGGTAGCAGCGGTCGCCTCGCTGCGGGAGGTGTGGATTGAGCATCACCGTGGATCTGTCCGGGAAGGTCGTCGTGGTGACCGGCGGCACGCGCGGGGTGGGGGCCGGGATCGCGCGTGCGTTCCTGGCGGCCGGGGCGGAGGTGCTGATCTGCGCTCGCAGACCGCCGGGGGCGCCGGTCCAGGAGGCGGGCCGGAAGGCGGAGTTCGTCAGCGTGGACCTACGCGACCCGGCCGCCGTCGGGGCGTTCTTCGCCGAGGTGGCGGACCGTCACGGCAGACTCGACACGCTGGTCAACAACGCGGGCGGCACGCCGTTCGGGCTGCTGGGGGAGCAGGAAGGGGATCTCGCCCGGCAAACCCGGGTGATCGAGCTCAACCTGATCGGCCCGCTCACCGCCTCCTTGGCGGCGCTCCCGCACCTGCGGCGTAGCGGTGGAGGCGGCGGAGGCGGAGGAGGCGGCGGCGGTGGCGGCTCGGTGATCATGATCGGGAGCGTCAGCGGCACCCGGCCGTCCCCCGGCAGCGCCGCCTACGGCGCGGCCAAGGCCGGACTGGCCAACCTCGCCGCCTCGATGGCCGTCGAGTGGGCCCCGGACGTGCGGGTCAACACCGTCGTGCCGGGGATGGTCCGCACGGAACTCTCGCACCTGCACTACGGGGACGAGGCGGGCGTCGACGCCGTCGGCCGCACGATCCCGCTCGGCCGGCTCGCCGAGCCCGGCGAGATCGGCGACGCCTGCGTCTTCCTCGCCTCGCCCCAGGCCGCCTACATCACCGGCGCCGCGCTGACCGTCCACGGCGGCGGCGAGCGCCCCGCCTTCCTGGAGGCCGCAACCGTGAACAAGGAGCAGTGACAGATGAGCCTCGAGCCCGACAAATCTGCGCCCGACAAATCTGCGCCCGACAAATCCGCGCCCGCCAACTCCACGTCCGCAGACGGCCTCTGCGCGGGACGCGTCGTGATCGTCACCGGCGCGGGCCGCGGCCTGGGCCGCGCCCACGCGCTGGCCTTCGCGGCGGAGGGCGCGAAGGTCGTCGTCAACGACCTCGGCGTCGCACCGGACGGCGTCGGCGCCTCGGCTACCCCGGCGGACGAGGTCGTCGCCGAGATCCGCGCCCTGGGCGGCGAGGCGGTCGCCCACGGCGGCGACATCGCGACGACGGAGGGCGCGTCATCTCTGGTCGCCACCGCGCTGGACGCGTTCGGCCGCCTGGACACCCTGGTCAACAACGCGGGCTTCCTGCGCGACCGGATGCTGGTCAACCTCGACGAGGACGAGTGGGACGCGGTGATGCGGGTCCACCTCAAGGGTCACTTCCTGCCGCTGCGCCAGGCCGCCGCCCACTGGCGCGCCGAGGCCAAGGCCGGGCGGACGCCGGACGCGCGGGTCGTGAACACCAGCTCGGGCGCGGGCCTGCTGGGCAGCGTCGGTCAGGGCAACTACAGCGCCGCGAAGGCCGGGATCCTCGGCCTGACCATGGTCGCGGCGGCGGAGATGGGCCGCTACGGCGTCCAGGTCAACGCGATCGCCCCGGCCGCGCGCACCCGGATGACGGAGCAGACCTTCGCCGACACCATGGCAGCCCCGGCGGACGGCGAGTTCGACGCGATGGCGCCGGAGAACGTCTCCCCGCTGGTCGTCTGGCTCGGCTCGGCGGCGTCCGCCGGGGTCACCGGACGGGTCTTCGAGGCGGAGGGCGGCAGGATCACCGTCATGGAGGGCTGGCGTCCCGGCCCCACCGCCGACCTGGCCGCGCGCTGGACCCCGACGGGCGCGGGCGAGGCGGCGCGCAAGCTGCTCGCCACCGCCGAGCCGCAGCTCCCCGCCTACGGCGCGCGCTGAACGGCCAAAGGCGCGGCCCTAGTTCCAGGCGGACGGGTGCTTCCGTTCCGGCATCTCCGGCTCGTACCACTCGAGTGATGCCCGGCGGAAGCGCCTGCGCGCCGTCCAGAGGCCGCGCAGCGCCCGGGTGAACCCGGGCAGGGCCGCCACCGCGACGAGCGCCGCCAGCCGCCAGGCGTCCGTGGCGCCGCTCCAGCCGAGAACGCCGTAGCGGTGTTCCACGAAGCCGTCGAAGCAGAGCCAGAAGACGGGCCCGACCACCAGCACCGCCCGCAGCCCGCGACCCCGGCGGGCGACCGCCAGGCACGCGGCCCCGACCAGGACCAGACCCACCGCCGCGTGCTTCGGCGTCGTCACCGCACCGACGAACACCGACGCGGCTGCCGCGACGCCGAAGGCGAGGACGAAGAGCAGCGGGGTGGGCATGTCGACGGGGGCGGAGTCCTGGAACACATCGTCATCACAGCGGTGCGTGTCCGACGTTTCGAGAGGTCTTGACGCGTTCCATACGCGACGGGTCCGCATCCATACGCCTTCTTGTCGCGCCCCGCTTCACGCGTCCGCGAGCCGCAGGCGCAGCCGGCAGACCGTCGCGTCCGTGCCGCGCCGCACCGCGCGGGAGATCAGCGCGCCGCGCTGGTTGTGCAGGGGCCAGGTCCACCAGTGCTCCGGCTCGACCTCCGGCACCAGGACCGTGATCCGGTCGTAGGCGTGTTCGGCGCGCAGCGTGCGCAGGTGGGCGACCAGCGGGCGGGCCAACTCGCGGCGGGCGGAGTGGATCTCGACCAGCGGGACGCCCGGCTGCCACAGTTCCCAGTCGCGGCGCAGCGCTTCCGCCGCCTCGCGTTCCTCCGCGTCGGACTCGTCCGGCACCACCGTCACGGCCATCACCTCGTCGCCCAGCGAGATCGCCGCCGACAACGCCTCCCTGGTCAGCCGGGACAGCGTGCCGACGGGCACCACGACCAGCGAGTGCCGCCGGTCCGGGGCCGCCGGGACGACGCCGAGCTCGAGCTTCTCGCCGATGCGGCCGTAGCCGCGGCGCACCGCCGCGAAGAGCAGCACGAGCAGGGGGAGCAGCACTACGACCACCCAGGCGCCCTCGGTGAATTTGGTCAGCGTCTCCACGACGGTCGCGGCCGCGGTCAGCAGTGCGCCGAAGCCGTTCAGCAGCGCCTTGCCGCGCCAGCCCGCGCAGCGGCTGAGCCACCAGTGCCGAACCATGCCCACCTGGCAGATGGTGAAGCCGACGAAGACGCCGATCGCGAAGAGCGGCACCAGGCTGTTCACGTCACCGCCCGAGGCCACCAGCAGCACCGCCGACGCGCCCGCCAGTGCCAGCACGCCGTGCCGGTAGACCTGGTGGTCGGCGCGGAGCGCGAAGACATGCGGCAGGTAGTGGTCGCGCGCCAGCAGGCGCAGCAGCACCGGGAGCCCGCCGAAGGAGGTGTTCGCCGCCAGCGCCAGCAGCAGCATGGTGGCGAACTGGACCACGTAGAAGCCGAAGCCGTGCCCGAACGCGGCGTCGGTGAGCTGGGCGAGCACGGTCACGTCCGCCACCGGCTGCAGATGGAAGCGGCCGATCAGCACGGCCAGCCCGATCAGCATCACGCCGAGCAGTGCGCCCAGCGCGATCTCGGTGTGCTGGGCCCGCTTGACGCGCGGCACGCGGAAGGAGGGCACGGCGTTGGCGATCGCCTCGACGCCGGTCAGCGCCGAGCAGCCGGACGCGAAGGCGCGGAGCAGCAGCAGGACCCCGACCGAGGTCGCGTTCGACGCGACCACGGACGCGTGCCCGGCGGCGAGCAGGTCCGCCGGGTGGGCCCGCAGCAGGCCGACGACGATCACCGCCAGGATCGAGACCACGAAGACCGCGGTGGGGATCATGAAGGCCCGCGCCGACTCCGCGATCCCGCGCAGATTGATCGCGGTGACCAGCAGCAGCACGCCCAGGCAGATCCACACCCGGTCCCCGTAGAGGCCGGGGAACGCCGAGGTCAGCGCGGCCACCCCGGCCGTGACCGAGACGGCGACGTTCAGCACGTAGTCGATGACCAGCGAGGCGGCGGCGACCAGCGCGGTACGGCGGCCGAGGTGGGCCTTGGCGACGGCGTAGGAACCGCCGCCGTCCGGGAAGGCGGCGATGACCTGGCGGTAGGAGAAGGTCAGCACGGCCAGCAGCGCGGCGATGGCCAGCGTCACCGGCAGCGTGAAGCCGAGCCCGTGCGCGCCGGCCGTGGCCAGCACCAGCACGATGGCCTCGGGCCCGTACGCGACGGAGGCCATCGCGTCGAGGGAGAGGGCGGCGAGCCCGCCGAGAGCGGAGAGCCGGTGCCTCTCGGCCGGGTCACCGCCCTCCGGTATCGGGGGCGGTGCGGACTCGGTGGTGGCGGCGCTTGCCGACATGGCCCCTCCCTGGGCGGCGGTGCGTGTGCTGGTGAACGCCCACAGTGGAACGCCTCTGATCGGTCCCCATGCTGAGCCCGGCCCGCACCGGTCGGCGGCCATCCTGACGCTCCCGTAACGCGGGCCGGGGCCGCCCATACGCGATCTTGACGCCGAGGGGCGGCGGCGCGCCGAAATCAAATGAAATGTCCGTAGTCACCTAATCTCGGTTCGTGGTGAACCTCCCTCAGGCCTTGAAGCGACTGGTCATCGGCCGGGCCATGCGCAGCGAAGAGCTCGGCGAGACCCTGCTGCCCAAGCGCGTGGCCCTGCCGATCTTCGCCTCCGACCCGCTCTCCTCCGTCGCCTACGCGACCCAGGAGATCCTGCTGGTACTGACCATCGGCGGCACGGCCTTCCTCTACCTGACGCCGTGGATCGGCCTCGCCGTCGTGGTGCTGATGGCCGTCGTGGTGATGTCCTACCGCCAGGTCGTCTACGCCTACCCCAGCGGCGGCGGTTCCTACGAGGTCGTCTCGCGCAACCTGGGCGCCAAGGCCGGCCTCGTCGTCGCGGCCTCGCTGCTCGTCGACTACGTGATGACGGTCGCGGTCTCCGTCGCCTCCGGCGTGGACAACATCATCTCCGCCTTCAACGGGCTGGTGCACTACCGGGTGCTGATGGCCGTGGTCTTCGTCGCGCTGCTGGCGGCGGTGAATCTGCGCGGGGTGCGCGAGTCGGGCAAGGCCTTCGCCGCGCCGACCTATCTCTTCATCGCGGGCATCGTGCTGATGGTGGTGACCGGCTTCATCAAGATGGCCTTCGGCCACTCGCCGGTCTCCTCCAGCGCGCAGTACCCGATCACGCCGATTGACCACAAGAACACCCTCACCGGCTTCGCCCTGCTCATGCTGGCCCTGCGCGCCTTCGCCTCCGGCTGTACCGCGCTGACCGGCGTCGAGGCGATCTCCAACGGCGTGCCCGCCTTCCGCAAGCCGAAGTCGCGCAACGCCGCGCAGACCATGTCGGTCATGGGCATCACCGCCGTGGTGATGTTCTCCGGCATCACCGTCCTGGCGCTGACCTCGAAGATCCATATCACCCAGGACGGCTGCCAGCTGGTCGGCTTCCCCGACTGCGCCAGCGCGCCGCAGCAGACCGTCATCGCGCAGTTGGCGGCGGCGATCTTCGGCGGTGACCACAGCGTGCTCTTCTACTACATCCAGGCCGTCACCGCCCTGGTCCTGATCCTGGCCGCGAACACCGCCTTCAACGGCTTCCCGCTGCTCTCCTCGATCCTGGCCCATGACCGCTACCTGCCGCGTCAGCTGCACACCCGCGGCGACCGGCTCGCCTTCTCCAATGGCATCCTCGCGCTGGCGCTGGTCAACGTCGCGCTGATGATCGCCTACAAGGCGGACGTCACCAGCCTGATCCACCTCTACATCCTCGGTGTCTTCACCTCCTTCACGCTCTCGCAGATCGGCATGGTCCGGCACTGGAACCGGCTGCTGAGTACCGAGCAGGACCCGAAGGTGCGTGGCGCGGCGCAGCGCTCACGGGTCATCAACTCCTTCGGCGCGGTCACCACCGGACTGGTCCTGGTGATCGTGCTGGCGACCAAGTTCACCCAGGGCGCCTGGCTGGCCGTGGTCGCGGCGATCTTCCTCTACCTCAACATGCGCGCGATCCACCGCCACTACGACGCCGTCTCGGAGGAGTTGGAGGTCGAGGACCCGAGCATGGAGCGTGCCCGCCCGGCGCGGGTCCACGGCGTGGTGCTGGTCTCCAAGCTGCACAAGGCGACGCTGCGGGCCCTCGGCTACGCCGAGGCGCTGCGTCCGGACACCCTGGAGGCGGTCACCGTCTCCGTCGAGCGCGGCGAGGCGACCGAGCTGGAGCAGGCCTGGCGGGAGTACGACATCAACGTCCCGCTCAAGGTCCTCGACTCGCCCTATCGGGAGATCACCAAGCCGGTCGTCGCCTACGTGCGCGGGCTGCGCAAGGACTCCCCGCGCGACGCGGTGGCGGTCTTCATCCCCGAGTACGTGGTCGGCCACTGGTGGGAGCAGCCGCTGCACAACCAGTCGGCGCTCTGGCTCAAGAGCCGGCTGCTGTTCATGCCGGGGGTGATGGTGATCAGCGTGCCGTGGCAGCTGGCCTCGTCCAAGCAGGCGGGCGGCCCGAGCCGCCGCGCGCCGGGTTCGGTCCGCCGGGGCGAGCCGACCGTCAACCGCGAGCAGCCGAGGCCTCCGGTGGCGCTCTGAGCCCAGCCCTCGTGGCGGGCGCGGCACCAGCTCTGCGTGGGCGGTGGTCAGTCGCCGAGGCGCAGGTGGGCGACGTGGTAGACGGCCTGGTCGAGCAGGGCCGAGACGTGGTCGTCGTAGAGGGCGTAGACGACGGAGCGGCCCTGCCGCTCGCGGGCGACCAGGCCGAGGTTGCGCAGCAGCCGGAGCTGGTGGGAGCAGGAGGACTGCTCCATCTGGACGTCGGCCGCCAGCTCCTTCGGCGTGCAGGGGCCCTGCCGCAGCCGGGAGAGGATGCGCAGCCGGGACGGGGTCGCCAGGGCCTGCAACGTGCTCGCCACCCGCTCGGCCTCGGCGGCGTCCAGCGCCGCGGCGGGGGGCGCGGCGGGCACCGCGGCGGGCACCGCGTGCGCGTCGTGCGCGCCCAGCGCGGAAGCGGGGGCGGCGGCTCCATGGACCATGGTTTTCATCGTACTCAGGCGGACTCGGGTCGGCTCAGCGCGCGCCACTCCTGGAGCTCGACGACGTTGCCCTCGGGGTCGCGCAGATAGGCCACCCGGAGCCGGTCGCCCATCGGCGCCGGGCCCTGTGCGATCGTGCCGCCACGCCGGGTCAGCTCCGCGCAGGCGGCGTCCAGGTCGTCCACGCGCAGCGCGATCAGCGCGCGGACGCCGTCCCCGGGCAGCTCCGCGGCGTCCGGCAGCAGTGCGGCGACCTGCTCGCGTCGCTGCAGCGCGATCGCGGCCCCGCCCTGCGGCGGGCTCAGCTTCGCGTAGGGGCCCTGCTCGGCCTCGAACTGCGGGGTGAGCCCCAGCACATCGCGGTAGAAGCGGTAGACGGCGGGGAAGTCGGTGACCAGCAGGCGTATCTGCGTCAGCTCCATGGGATCAAGGCTAGGCCGGGGACCGGGACGAAGATCGCCGAATGCTTCACGTGAAACATGTGGCGATCTTGGGTCGTACACGGATGGGAGACTGACGTCGTGACAGGTGAACAACTCTCCAACGCGCTCTCCAACGCGCTGACCGACGTCCCCGGCTTCCGCGTCGGGCACGCCCAGCGGACCGGGGACGGCTGGCTAACCGGCGTCAGCGTGGTGCTGGCCCCCGAAGGCGGCGCGGTGGCGGCGGTGGACGTCCGCGGCGGTGGGCCGGGGACGCGGGAGACCGACGCACTGGACCCGCGCAACCTCGTACAGCGCGTCGACGCCGTCGTGCTGACCGGCGGTAGCGCCTTCGGCCTGGACGCGGCGGGCGGCGTCGTCGGCTGGCTGGAGGAGCAGGGCCGCGGCTTCCGGGTCGGACCGGAACCGGGGCAGGTCGTGCCGGTCGTCCCGGCCGCCGCGCTCTTCGACCTCGGCCGCGGCGGCGACTGGCGCGCCCGCCCGGACGCGGCGCTCGGCCGCGCGGCGGTGGAGGCGGTGGAGGCGGCGGCGGTGGGCGGGCCCGTCGCGCAGGGCAACGTCGGCGCGGGGACAGGGGCCGTGGCCGGCGGGCTCAAGGGCGGTATCGGGACGGCCTCGGTCAGGCTGCCCTCGGGGGTGACCATCGGCGCGCTGGTCGCGGTCAACGCGGTCGGCTCTGCGGTGGACCCGGCGACGGGCCGGCTCTACGCCGCCCGCTACGGCGAGCCGGGGGAGTTCCCCGACCTCGCCATGCCACCGCAGGGTCGGACACCGGACGCGGCCTCGCTCAACACCACGCTCGCCGTCGTCGCGACCGACGTCACGCTCACCAAGGCCCAGGCCCACAAGCTCGCCGGGACCGCCCACGACGGCCTGGCCCGCGCGCTGCGCCCGGTGCACCTGCTCTCCGACGGCGACACCGTGTTCGCCCTCGCCTCCTGCGTGCGCCCGCTCCCGGTGCCGGAGGGCGATCCGGCCTTCGCCGTCCACGTCGAAGCGGGCGCGCTCAACGAGATCTTCGCGGCCGCCGCCGACGTGGTCACCCGCGCCATCGGCCACGCGATGCTGGCGGCCGCGTCGGTGGGGGAGTTCCGCAGCTTTCGGGACATGTGTGCGAACCAGCCGAATAGCGGGTGATGGTGCGTCAAAGTCCTGCCATTACCTGCCGCAGCGCCGCACACTGGCAAGCATGCGTGTGGAGATAGCGGGGGAACCGCAACGGGCCGACCGGCCCAACGAGGATTTCGTGGCGTCCTCGGGGGACGCCTTCGTGCTGCTGGACGGCTGCAGTTCGCCGACGGCGATGGAGAACGGCTGCGAGCACGGCACGGCCTGGTTCGTCCGCCGCCTCGGTGTACACCTGCTGGCCCGGCTCACGGACCGGCCGGACCGGACGATGGCTCAGTGCCTGAGCGACGCCATCGCGGAGACGGCGTCCCTGCACGGCGCGCGCTGCGATCTCGCGCACCCCAACACCCCTGCCGCGATGGTCGTCGCGGCCCGCAGCCACGGACCCTCGCTCCAGTACCTGGTCCTCGGGGACTCGCAACTGGTGCTGGACCGTGACGGCAACTACGCCGTGATCGGTGACAACCAGCCCTTCCCCGCGGGCGACGGGCTGCGTCGGCAGGTCCACGCGTCCGCCCACGGCAGCCCCGAGCGGGCCTCCCTGCACATGCGCTACGCGCTGGCCGTGCGCGCCGCCCGGAATACCGGCCATGGGCCGTGGGTCGCGGCCGCTCTGCCCCGCGCGGCGGAGTACGCCGAAACGGGCACCGCCCCGCTCGGTGAGCTCCGCGCGTTCGCGGCGCTCACCGACGGGGCGGCACGGTTCGTCGACCGTTTCGATCTGGGTGGCTGGCCCGACGCGATGCGTCTGATGGACCAGCGCGGCCCGGCCGAGCTCGTCCGCCGGGTCCGCGAGGCCGAAGCCACCGACCCGGCGTGCGCGCGCTGGCCCCGCGGCAAGGCGCGTGACGACGCCACGGCCCTCTACGCGCGGGTGCGTTGAGCGCGGCTCAGGTCAGCGGGTGACCTCGAAGTACTGCCAGTGCAGGGCGGAGCGGCTGTTGCTCGCGTCGCCCGCGTAGACGGCCGCGACGCGGAACTTGACGTACTCGGGCAGGCGGAAGAAGTGGATGCCGAACATGCCATTCGCCTGGGTGGGCGTGGCGCCGGCCCAGATGTTGGTCCAGTGGCCGTTGTGCAGGCCCTGCCAGTAGATCTGCACCGCCTTGTTGGGCTTGCTCGGCAGCACGTAGCCCTTGAGGTCGGGGTTGTGGTACTGGTCGGTGAGGTTGCTGTGGTGGTAGAGGCGCACGCCGTTGACGGTGGCGTAGCCCCCCGCCAGCCACTCCTTCACGACGGCGGCGCTGCGCACGTGGGCGCCGGCGGCGGTGGACGCCGTGGTAGTGGCCGCCGTGGCCGGGGCCGCGCCCATCGCGAGGACGGCGGCGGCAGCGGCCAGAGCGGTGGCCGCAGTGGTACGAAGCTTCACGAAAGAAAACCCCCAGAACAAGCGTGCGTGAACACGCCGGAAATCAGCGTCGCGGGCAGGGCGCTGCAGTCGCCCAGCACAGCGCGAAAGCTGTGAATATGGTGAACGTTAGTACATAGGTATGACAGACGTGCGAGAGCCCCGTCCACCTCATTTGCCGATGCGGTCACCCGCGCCATCGGCCACGCGATGTTGGCGGCCGCGTCGGTGGGGGAGTTCCGCAGCTTTCGGGACATGTTGCGGACAAGCCGAATAGCGAGTGATGGTGCGTCAAAGTCCAACGATGGCTGGACTGTGGCGGCAACTACGCCGTGATCGGCGACAACCAGCCCGTCCCCGCGGGCGACGGGCTGCGCCGGCAGGTCCACGCGTCCGCTCACGGCAGCCCCGAGCGGGCCTCTCTGCACATGCGCTATGCGCTGGCCGTGCGCGCCGCCCGCAATACCGGCCATGGGCCGTGGGTCGCGGCGGCTCTGCCCCGCGCGGCGGAGTACGCCGAAACGGGCACCGCCCCGCTCGGTGAGCTCCGCGCGTTCGCGGCGCTCACCGACGGGGCGGCACGGTTCGTCGACCGTTTCGATCTGGGTGGCTGGCCCGACGCGATGCGTCTGATGGACCAGCGCGGCCCGGCCGAGCTCGTCCGCCGGGTCCGCGAGGCCGAAGCCACCGACCCGGCCTGCGCACGGGTGCGTTGAGCGCGGTTCAGGTCAGCTGGTGACCTTGAAGTACTGCCAGCCGGAGAAGGCGCCGGTGTTGTAGCCGTCACCGCCGTAGTTGAAGGAGAAGCGCTCCGGCAGGTAGTTCAGCCGCGAGTCGTCCGAGAACCAGACGCCGAGGGTGCTGTACTGGCTGAGCTGGAAGCCCTGGTTGCTGACCGTGTACCAGGCGCCCCGGTAGTAGACCTGCCAGGTGCTGCCGACCGACTGGCCGCCCTTGTTCGGCGCGACGAAGCCTCGGACGATCGGCTTGCCCGTCTCGTTGGCCAGGGTGTTGAAGTGGTACAGATGGTAGCCGTTGCTGACCCCGTAGTACCCGACCATCCAGCTGGCCACGCCGGCCGCGGAGTAGACCGTGCGCTTGGTCGACGCAGCGGCGTCCTTGCTGTCACCGGCGAACTTCGCGGTGAAGGTGCTGTTCCGCGTCATCTTCGCGTAGGCGGTCAGGTTGCCGTAGCGGTCGACGTTGGCCTTCTTGGCGACCCAGGCGCCGCCGCCCCAGGCGTTGACGTCGATCTCGACGGTGCGGTTGGCGGCCGTCTTGCCCAGGTGGGCGGTGAGCGTGACCCACTGGCCGTACTTGGCCCAGGTGGTGCTCGCGTTGAGCGTCAGCGAGGTCGGCTTGGCCACGGCCGGGGTGGCCGCGATCGCCGGGGCCGCGCCTACGGCGAGGACGGCGGCGGCAGCGGCCAGGGCGGTGGCCGCAGAGATACGAAGCTTCACTAAGGAAAACCCCCAGAACAAGCGTGCGTGAACACGCCAGAAATTGCGGTCGCGGGCGGGGCGTTGCAGATGCCCCGCACAGCGCGAAGGCTTTGAATGGACTGAACGTTAGTCCATACGTATGACAGACATACGCGAGCCCCGTCCACTTAATTCGTGAACGGGGCTCGCGGAGTTGGGTTATGCCGTAGTCGGGGGGATCTGTCCGAATCGTCCGGCGTTGAAATCTTCGATCGCCTGCTGCAGTTCCTGATGACTGTTCATCACGAACGGCCCGTAATGCGCGACCGGCTCACGGATCGGCAGGCCGCCCAGAATGATCACGTCGAGGTTCGGCGAACGCGACTCCTGCATCGCCGACGCCTGCAGCGCGATGCTGTCGCCGTCGCCGAAGACCGCCGCCTGGCCCATGTGGATCGGGCGGTTCTCCTCGCCGACGGTGCCTTCGCCGTTGAGCACGTAGGCCAGCGCGTTGAAGTCCGAGCGCCAGGGCAGCGTGATCCTCGCGCCGGGGCTGATCGTGGCGTGGATCAGCGTGATCGGGGTGAAGGTCGAGCCGGGTCCGTCGTGGCCGCCGAGGTCACCGGCGATCAGGCGCAGCACCGCGCCGCCGTCCGGCGTCGTCAGCAGCTTGACCTCGCCGCCGTGGATGTCCTGGTACTTCGGCTCGATCATCTTGTCCGAGGCGGGCAGATTCACCCACAGTTGGATGCCGTGGAAGAGGCCGCCGGTCACGACGAGCGACTCCGGCGGGGTCTCGATGTGCAGGATTCCGGAGCCCGCCGTCATCCACTGGGTGTCGCCGCCGGCGAGATATCCGCCGCCGCCGGTGGAGTCCTGGTGCACGAACTCGCCGTCGATCAGGTAGGTGACGGTCTCGAAGCCGCGGTGCGGGTGCCACGGCGTGCCCTTGGGCTCTCCGGCTCCGTATTCCACCTCGCCCATCTGGTCCATCATGATGAACGGGTCGAGGAACTTCGTATTGATCTTCGCGAAGGCCCGGCGGACCGGGAATCCCTCGCCCTCGAAGCCCTCAGGAGCGGTGACGACGCCCAGCACCGGGCGCGCGGTCGTCGCCGCCGGGTCGGGCGTCTCCACGCGCGGCAGAACCAACGGGTTCTCCACGGTCACAGCGGGCATGGCTGCCTCCTCGCCTCTTGCGTCTCGACACGTCCAAGGTAGTTGAACGTTGAACCTTGAAGCAAGTTGAAGCGTCAACTAATTCCCGCCCCCTGCGTGGACCCCTGCTCGCCCTCCCTATCCGTACATCCGCCGCATCGTGAAATCGACCATCTGTTCGACGGACTTCGCGTCGAAGACCATCCGGTGCTCACCCTCCATGTCCATCGCGAAGCCGTAGCCGGTGGGCAGCAGGTCGAGCACCTCCGCCCCGCTCACTGTGAAGTACTTGGAGTCCTTGCCCGCGTAGCGCCGCAGTTCCTTGAGCGAGCTGAACATCGGGATCACCGGCTGCGGGGTGTTGTGCAGGGCCAGGAAGCCGGGGCGCTCGCCGCGCGGGCAGTAGACCTTGGAGGTGATGAAGACGGACTGGAAGTCCTCGACCGTCATCGCACCCGAGGTGAAGGCCCGGATCGCGTCCGCCAGCGAGGGCGGCGTGGGTTCCGGGTAGGGCTGCTGGTAGCCCGGGTTCGGCCCCTGCTGGGGCTGTTCATAGCCGTACACGGGTCAAGGCTAGCGACAGATGTGACGCACGACAGATCCCGGAGGGGTTGATCTAAGTTACCCTTGGGTAGCATCATGGTGGCTACTTGCTGGTAGATCGCTAGATCTCGTCGATCGAGTTGAGGGTTAACGACTATGGGTCACTACAAGTCCAACCTCCGCGACCTGGAGTTCAACCTCTTCGAGGTGCTCGGCCGCGACGAGGTCTACGGCACCGGGCCGTTCGCGGACATGGACGTCGAGACGGCCAAGTCCATCCTGAGTGAGATCTCCCGCCTGGCTGAGAACGAGCTCGCGGACTCCTTCACGGACGCCGACCGCAACCCGCCGGTCTTCGACCCGGAGACCAACACCGCGCCCATACCCGCGACGTTCAAGAAGAGCTACGAGGCCTTCATGGACGCCGAGTGGTGGCGCCTCGGCATCCCGGAGGCGATCGGTGGCACGCCCACCCCGAGCTCGCTGATCTGGGCCTACGCCGAGATGGTGCTGGGCGCCAACCCGGCGATCTGGATGTACTCCTCCGGTCCGGCCTTCGCCGGTGTCGTCGAGGAGGAGGGCACCGAGGAGCAGCACAAGGTCGCCCAGCTGATGGTCGACAAGGGCTGGGGCGCCACCATGGTGCTGACCGAGCCCGACGCCGGCTCCGACGTGGGCGCCGGCCGCACCAAGGCCGTGCAGCAGGCCGACGGTTCCTGGCACATCGAGGGCGTCAAGCGCTTCATCACCTCGGGCGAGCACGACATGTCCGAGAACATCATCCACCTGGTGCTGGCCCGCCCCGAGGGCCACGGCCCCGGCACCAAGGGCCTCTCCCTCTTCATCGTGCCGAAGTACGACTTCGACTGGGAGACCGGCGAGCTGGGCGAGCGCAATGGCGCCTACGCCACCAACGTCGAGCACAAGATGGGCCTGAAGGCCTCCAACACCTGCGAGATGACCTTCGGCGCGAAGCACCCGGCCAAGGGCTGGCTGCTGGGCGAGAAGCACGACGGCATCCGCCAGATGTTCCGCATCATCGAGTTCGCCCGGATGATGGTCGGCACGAAGGCCATCGCCACCCTCTCCACCGGCTACCTGAACGCGCTGGAGTACGCCAAGGAGCGCGTGCAGGGCCCGGACCTGGCCGAGTTCCTGGACAAGTCCGCGCCGCGCGTCACCATCACGCACCACCCCGACGTGCGCCGCTCGCTGCTGACGCAGAAGGCCTACGCCGAGGGCATGCGCGCCCTGGTCCTGTACACGGCCTCCGTGCAGGACGAGATCCAGCTGGCCAAGGCCCGCGGCGAGGACGCCTCCGCGCCCGAGCGCCTGAACGACCTGCTGCTGCCGATCGTCAAGGGCTACGGCTCGGAGAAGTCGTACGAGCAGCTGGCCCAGTCCCTGCAGACCTTCGGTGGCTCCGGCTACCTGCAGGAGTACCCGATCGAGCAGTACATCCGGGACGCGAAGATCGACACTCTGTACGAGGGCACCACCGCCATCCAGGGCCAGGACTTCTTCTTCCGGAAGATCGTCAAGGACCAGGGCCAGGCGCTGACCTCCCTCTCGGAGCAGATCCTCAAGTCGATCGCCGGTGGCGTCGGCGGCGAGGAGCTGGCTGCCGAGCGCGACCTGCTGGCCGCCGCGGCCGGTGACCTGGAGGCCATCGTCGGCGCGATGCTGGCCCAGCTCGGCTCGGTCGAGCAGGACCTGCGCAACATGTACAAGGTCGGCCAGA
Organism: Streptacidiphilus sp. MAP12-20; assembly: GCF_041262525.1. Classification (NCBI taxonomy): domain Bacteria; kingdom Bacillati; phylum Actinomycetota; class Actinomycetes; order Kitasatosporales; family Streptomycetaceae; genus Streptacidiphilus; species Streptacidiphilus sp. MAP12-20. Next base: position 180,038 of record NZ_JBGCCK010000013.1, on the reverse strand, counting down.
ACACCACTCGCCTGCTGCTCGCCTCCGGCGACGTCGTCATCGGCTGGCTGCTGATGCGCGCCGCGTCGGTGGCCCAGGCCAAGCTGGCGGCCGGGGCGTCCGAGAAGGACGTGCCGTTCTACCAGGGCAAGATCGCGGCGGCTCGCTTCTTCACCCGCAACGTCCTGCCGGGCGTCCACACGCAGCGTCTGATCGCCGAGGGCATCGACAACGCGATCATGGACCTCCCGGAGGAGGCGTTCTGATCGGCGCGCTGCTCCACTCGGCGAGCTGACCGAGCACCACTGAGCGGCGCTGAGCAGGACCGAGCGCGACTGAGCAGGACTGAGCACGAAGGCCCGGACCCCGGCGGGGTCCGGGCCTTCCGCGTCACCTCGTTCGCGTCGCCACGCCCGGCCCGGGCTCGGGCATATCCTCGTCCGGAGAGTCAGGCTCTCAACCGGCACCTGACACCCTCACAGTACTTCTGGAGCAGTCTTGACCCCCGCGACCGCAGCCGGCTCCTCCGCCGCCGTCCCCGCCTTCGACCGCAGCCACACCGATGACCTCATCACCTACCTGCAGTCCAGCCCCTCGCCCTTCCACGCGGTGGCGAGCGCGGCTGCACGGCTGGAGAAGGCGGGCTTCCGGCAGGTCGAGGAGACCGCCGCGTGGGAGGGCACGCCCGGCGGCCGGTACCTGATCCGCGGCGGTGCGCTGGTGGCCTGGTACGTCCCCGAGGGCGCGACGCCGGAGACCCCGTTCCGCATCGTCGGCGCCCACACGGACTCGCCCAACCTCCGGGTCAAGCCGATCCCGGACACCGGCTCGGCCGGCTGGCGCCAGGTCGCCGTCGAGATCTACGGCGGAGTGCCGCTCAACACCTGGCTCGACCGCGACCTCGGCCTCTCCGGCCGCCTCGCGCTGCGCGACGGCAGCACTGTCCTGGTCCAGCTCGACGAGCCGCTGCTGCGCGTGCCGCAGCTCGCGATCCACCTGGACCGCAGCGTCAACGACGCGCTGACCCTGGACCGGCAGCGCCACGTCACGCCGATCTGGGGCCTGGGCAAGGTCGACGAGGGCTCGCTGATCGCCTACGTCGCCGCGTCGGCCGGTCTGAAGGCCGAGGAGGTGGCGGGCTGGGACCTCATGGTCCACGACGTCCAGCCCCCCTCCTACCTCGGCCGCGACCGCGAGCTGCTGGCCGCGCCGCGCCTGGACAACCTGCTGTCCGTTCACGCCGGCACCGCCGCGCTGGCGGCGGCCGTCGCGGACGGTGGGCTGACGAGCATCCCGGTGCTGGCCGCCTTCGACCACGAGGAGAACGGCAGCGAGTCCGACACCGGCGCGCAGGGCCCGCTGCTGGGCAACGTGCTGGACCGCTCGGTCTTCGCCCGCGGCGGCACCCTCGAGGACCGCGCCCGCGCGCTGGCCGGCACCATCTGCCTCTCCTCGGACATGGGCCACGCCGTCCACCCCAACTACAGCGAGCGCCACGAGCCCGGCCACCACCCGATGCCGAACGGCGGCCCGATCCTCAAGGTCAACGTCAACAATCGCTACGCCACGAACGCGGTCGGCCGCGCGGTCTTCGCCGCAGCCTGTGAGCGGGCCGGCGTGCCGTGGCAGACCTTCGTCTCCAACAACTCCGTCCCCTGCGGCACGACCATCGGCCCGATTACGGCGGCGCGACTCGGGATCGCGACGGTGGACTGCGGCATCGCGGCGCTGTCCATGCACTCGGCGCGCGAGCTGTGCGGCGCGGACGACCCGTTCCTGCTCGCGAGCGCGCTCAAGGCGTTCCTGGAAAGCTGAGCCGGAGCCGCGGCCTACGACCTCTGGCCACTGGCCTCGCTCCGTGAGCCGCTACTGATCCATCCCCGCGAGCACCAGCGCCAGCCGTCCCGTCCCGCTCGCCGTGATCGTGACCGGCACGCCCCAGTCCTGCTGGTGCACATGGCAGGTCGGGAACTCGATCGCCGGGTCGGCGTCGCAGGAGGCGGCCATCGCGGAGACGTGCAGCACGCCCTCGGTCAACTCCGGGTTGAGCGTGAGCTCGCGGGTGAGCGCGGTGTCCGGGCCGGCGCCGGCGAGGATCAGCTCGGGCGGGGTGGAGCTGATGAGGAGTCGGGTCGCCGGGCCGTAGGTCTCGTCCAGCTTCTGCCCGGCGGGAGGGGTGAAGACGACGTCCAGCGTCAGCGCGCCGGGCGCCACCTCGGTGGCCGGCCGCTGCGTCCGGTGCGCGGCGGCCTCGACCCGCACCGCCGCCTCCGGCAGCCGCATCCGCGTCAGCCGGTGGCGGGCGGACTCGACGACGACGATGTCCTCGCCGACCACGACCGCGCCGGAGGGCTCGCGCAGATCGGTCGCGAGGGTGGTGATCTCGTCGGTGGCGGGGTCGAAGCGGCGCAGCGCGTGATTGTAGGTGTCCGCCACGGCGACGGAGCCGTCCGGCAGCACGGTCACCCCGAGCGGGTGCTGCAACAGCGCCTGCCCGGCGGCGCCGTCACGGTGACCGAAGTCGAAGAGGCCGGTGCCGACAGCGGTGCGGATCTCGTGCGTCCCGGCCTCCACCCAGCGCAGCGCGGAGGTTTCCGAGTCGGCGATCCAGAGCCTGCTTCCGTCGGCGGCCGCGGCCAGCCCCGAAGGCTGCGCGAACCACGCCTCCAGCGGCGGCCCGTCGACCAGGCCCTCGTTCGTCGTCCCTGCGGCGACCTGGACGGTCTGCGCGGCCGGGTCGTAGGTCCACAGCTGGTGCGTGCCCGCCATCGCGATCCACACCGCGCCGTCGAACCAGGCCACGTCCCAGGGCGAGGACAGGTCCACCTCACGGGCGGGCCCGCTGGTGGCGGAGTTCTGCCACCACTGCCGCCCGGTTCCGGCCAGGGTCACCACCTCGCCGGTGGCGAGCGAGACCCCGCGCAGCGCGTGGTTCACGGTATCGGCGACGATCACCGTGTCGCCGTCCTGGAGCAGCGCGAGCCCCTGCGGCTCACTGAACCGCGCCTCGTCCGCCTTCCCGTCGGCGAACCCGCGCTCCCCACTGCCGATCCTGCCCACGACGGTCTCCCCGTCGGCGGCGAGCTCGACGAGCGAGTGATGGCCGGAATCCGCGACCAGATACCCACCCCCGGGCAGCACGATCGCCTTCCCGGGAAACTTCAACGCCCCGGGCACCGCCTCCGGCGCGACATACGGCCCGTCCCCCCGCCGCAGCGTCCCCTTCGCCTCGTGCTCCGCCTCCAGCTCGGCGACGAGCGTGGCGATCGCGTGAGCGTGGCCCTCCCCGGCGTGCTGCGCGACGACGTACCCCTCGGGATCGATCACGACGAGTGTCGGCCACGCCCGCACGGCGTACTGCTTCCACGTCGCCAGCTCCGGATCGTCCAGCACGGGGTGTTCCACCTCGTACCGCGCGACGGCATCGACGACGGCCTGGTGCTCGGCCTCGTGCACGAACTTGGGGGAGTGCACCCCGATGATCACCAACGTGTCCCGATGCGCCTCCTCGAGCTCCCTGAGCTCGTCGAGGACGTGGAGACAGTTGATGCAGCAGAAGGTCCAGAAGTCGAGGACGACGATCTTTCCTCGCAGGTCCGCCAGGGCGAGGTCCTTGCCGCCGGTGTTGAGCCAGCCGCCCTTGCCGACCAGCTCGGGGGCGCGAACGCGTGCACGTGATGCCATACCTGCATCCAACCGCATCGGGCTGTGGACGCATTCCGGCGCACTACCCTGCCGTGCAGGCTCCGGCTAGGGGGAGGGACGGTCGACGGTGGACGAGAGCGCAAGGCGTGCGGCAGAGGATGGGAACGCTCCGCGGGTGTTCATGGCGCTGCCCGGGCGTACCGAGACTGGGAGGCAGTGCTTTCTGAGCGCCCTGGAGGACGTGGTTCGGACGATTGGGCTCGACGTTGCTGCTGAGGCGGAGCCTGGTGACCAACGCAGCTGGGACCATCGTGCGCGGGCGGCGCTGCGCGACGCTTGCCGTCGAGGCGTGATTCTTCCCGCCGCTTCGTTCGAGGCGCTCATGAAGGCGGCGGTCTCTGACCCGGATCCAAGTTTCAACCGACAGTTCGTCGAGCCAGCTCTGAACGCGTTCGGACGTCGGCGCGTCCGTTCGGCGCTGCTCGATTACCTCAGGGCAGGAACCGATCCGGAGCGGGCTGGAGCGGCTCGATCCTGGTACCGGTCGGCACTGCCCTTGCGCCTTCCCCAGGTGGCGGCCCAGCAGTCAGCGGACACGCGCGAGGTCGAGCCCGATGAAGCGTCCGCTGTGGTGCGCGAATGGCACGACGCGGCACTGCGTGAGTTCGTGAACAACGACCACGTAGACGTGCGTCGCTGCATCCTCCCTGGGCTACCTCTCCGGCAGACGGCGTACCCGCAGGAGTTGCACAGCCTCGTTGACGTGGCCGTGGCCATTGCCCGAGCCCACCCCGACGAGTACATCCGGCACCGCGTGGAGCATCAGGTCCGCGTGTAGGGCTTGGACTGAGGGCGATTGCGACTCGGAGCGCCTCGTTCTGGTTCACGCCAAGACTCCCATCTGTCCGCGGACCGTTGAGGCCAGGGTCGCCTGGGCTTTCGACACCTGCGGGCTCCAGCGGCTGGACCTTGATCACGCGACGGAACACAGCGACCCGCGCCTGAGTCCGACCCGTCGTCAGATCCGGGTGGGGCGCAGCGATCGCTGGCCGGTGCGGATGACAACGATTCGGTCACCCCTTGCCGCCTGTAACCACAGCAAATGGGGCGGCTGACGCCGGGCGACCCGGCGGATCGGGCTAGCGTTCCGCACACACTCAACTTCTGTGAAGTGCCTGAGTTTCCTTCTCATCCCGGGGGCCGTACAGGTGAGACTCCGCTCCACCGTCCCTGCTGTCGCAGCCGCTGCGCTGCTCTCAGCCTGCCTTGCCTTGCCGGCGGTGTCGGCCAATGCCGATGTCACGCCTGATCCGACGGCGAGTGTGACCTCGACCGGCAACCCGTCCGCGTCGAGTACTCCGTCGGACAGCTCGTCGCCGAGCGACTCGTCCTCTTCGACAGCCACGGACTCCGCCTCGCCGTCGGCGACGCCGACTCCGACCGACTCCCCCAGTCCGGCCGGCTCTGCTTCGCCGACCGACACCGGGACGCCGAGCGTCAGCGCCTCGCCCAGTGCCGGCGCCACCCAGCCGGTCGTCGACTCCGTGACCAACATGCGGACCGCGCACGGCACCGCCATCGAGGTCACCGCGCACGGCGGCTCCGGCATCGCCGATGTCGAGGTGACCTTGACGCCGCAGAGCGGCGCAACCGCGACCGTCATCAGCGGGAGCAGCTTCACCCTGGTCCAGGGGCAGCCCGACAACGGTGTGTGGGAGACGACCGGGTCTCTCGGTCTCGCGCGCACCGGTTACCGCTACGCGGCCGACGTGGTGGACGCCGCGGGCGACAAGAGCCCGTCCGTCGCGGCGTCGGACTGGCTCGACTACCAGCTCCAGCCGTCGTACCACAACCTCGCCCTGTCGCCCGACCACCTGGACGTGGCCCACACGTCGGTGACCGCGAGCGGCAAGGTCACCACCTATGACCCAGCGTCAGGCGACACCACCACGCCGTACGCCGGGCAGGGGCTCGACCTGCGGCTCAACGGGGGGCTCTACACCGCCGACACCTATCCCTCGGCGGTCGACGGCAGCTTCGCCGTCACGGTCAACGTCGACGTTACCCAGCCGAGTGTCTCGATGTGGCTGCAGGCCATGTCGGTCTCGGACAACACGGAGCTGCTGCGCAGGACGATCGACGTCTACGCCTCCGCGCCCACCCGCATCACCCTGGACCGCACCTCGGCTGCGGTCGTCGCCGGTCGGCAGATGACCGTCAGCGGCAAGATGGAGTACCAGGACGTCAACGGTGTGTGGCAGCCGCTGGGGAACTCCTCCGCGGAGCTGTACGTCGGCTCCAGCGACTACGGGTGGGCGGGCACCGACGCAAACGGCAGGTTCGCTTTCGTCCTTGCCGCACCTGCCGCGGTCACCACGCTGACGGTCAGGACTCCCGGCCTGGCACTCATCAAGCCCTCGTCGGCCACGTTCAGCATCACCTCGGTGACCCAGCAGGTCTCCCTCACCCTCTACAGTGCGAGCATCAACCAGTACTCGGAGCTCACCTTCTTCGAGAACGTGGCGAGTACCAACCACAAGATCCCGAACGGCCGTGTCTACGTCCTGGAGTCCCCGAACGGCCGCACCAGCTGGCGCAACCTCGGCTACATCCCGGTCAGCCGCGACACGTTCGGTCAGCAGATCACGGCATGGGTCGACAATCCACACGGCTTCTGGGAGCTCTACAGCCCAGCGGCCCCGGGCTACGCGGCCTCCGTCAGCAACGTCGTCCACACCTTCGCGAACAAGACGGCAATCACCGGCGGTAAGCCGAGCAGCACGACGGTGCACCGGTACAGCTCGCTGAGCTTCAGCGGTGGCCTTTACTACCAGGGTTACGGCCCGTGGGCACCGATCAAGCACACCCGCGTTTACCTGTTCTTCCGCCCCTACGGCAGCAAGACCTGGAGTGTCGTCAGCTCCACGGTCACCGACGGGTACGGTCACTACCGCCTGTCCGGCCGCGCCACTCGCGGTGGGACCTGGGAGGTGGCCTGGTTCACGCCGAACCACTGGTACATCGACGCCTTCGGACCCGGCACCTACGTGTCCGTCCGCTGACCAGCCGAACGTCCGGAAGTCCGGAAGTCCGGAAGCTCATGCTCAAGGGCCCGCTCGGGCGGCGCACAGCCGCCAGGGCGGGCCCGTCCCGTCCCATGCAGGGGCGGCTATCTTGCCCCCCAAGCCGTGACGTGGCAGCGACGGTGGGGGATCAGGCATGCCGGGTGATGCCGTTGTTCAGCGGTCCAGCACGGCGGAAGCGGCGGCACGACACGCAGGTTGAAGCAGGACAGCGCACAGCACAAGCTTCATCTGGGCACACCGCGCGCATCCAATCGCATCGGACTGTGGACTCCGAAGAAGCTGCATGTCGGAGCAGTAGTAACTCGTTGTAGGGTCCGAGTTCAGTGGCAGGACAACCAGAAGTCGAGGACGACGATCTTTCCTCGCAGGTCCGCCAGGGCGAGGTCCTTGCCGCCGGTGTTGAGCCAGCCGCCCTTGCCGACCAGCTCGGGGGCGCGAACGCGTGCACGTGATGCCATACCTGCATCCAACCGCATCGGGCTGTGGACGCATTCCGGAACGTGGTCTTGTGTCGGCCCCTGACGCTAGGGTCCGCGGTCATGAGGCCACCTGAGGAGCTCGACGCAGTCGACTGGTCCGCTTTGGAGCATGCGTACGGTCCAGCGGACGAAGTCCCAGATCTTCTTGGCGCCTTGTACACCGCCGAAGAGGACGACTTCGATGCGGTGTTCGAGGAGCTGGCGGGCTGCATCTTCCATCAGGGGTCCCTTTACTCGGCGACAGCTGTCGCCGTGCCGTTTCTGGCGCATGCCGCGGTCAACCTTGAGGGCAAGAGGGACCATGCCCTGTTCTTCCTGGTCATGCTCGCGGACGAGGCTTCACGCGGGGCTGATCAGGATCAGGTCGCGGCGCGGCGGGCTGTTGAGGCCGAGCTGCCAGAACTTCTAGGCAGGTGTCTGGCTGATGCCGACACCGAAGTGCGCTGTGCCGCGGTTCGGCTCGCCGCCTCGGCGGTTGGCCCCGCCCCTGCCTGGATCGTCGAGGCGCTGGAGCTGACCTACGAGAGCGATGCGGTTCCGCGGGTCAGGGCCGATGCGCTGACCGCGCTCGCGCTCCTGCTCCCAGGTGACAGCCGCGAAGCGAGTCGGCGGGTCGAGGCACTGCGAAGCGAGTGGCCGGAGATCCGGCTGGCGGCCGCCCTGCTCGACCTCGGGACATCAGCGGCCCCGTACCCTCCGGTTGCTCTGTCAGTCATCGCCCGGGACGGATCCGCCTCGGCAGCCTCTCCGGCATTGCCCTTTCCCAACGCGCCGGAGGAGAGGCTCACCGAGCTTCTGCTCGCTGATCCCGAAGGAGCGCTGCGGGTTGCGCAGCAGTGGGTGGCCGCAGGAGACGCAGGAGGCCGGGGGTCCTGGCTCGCCAGGGACTTGGTGCACGCGTGGCGCGGCGTCGAAGGGCGGGTGGTCGCGTTGCTGCTGGAGGCCTTCCCAAAGCAGGTCACTGCCTTGAGCGTCAGCAGCAGAATCAGCGATGCCGCGTTCTGGATGCCCTACGCGGGTCCGCAGAGTGAAGAGGTGCGGCAGCTCCTCCTCCGCGAGGCCACGCATTCGGATTCGCGCATGGCGGACGCGGCCATACGTGCCCTGGCGGGCATGGGCGATCTGACCATTCTTGAAGAACGGTACGACGCGTCCAGCTGGGCACTGGCGATCCTGCTTGTCCACCATCGTGAGGCGGCACGTCCCCACATGGACGCCGCACTTGCCCGAGCGTTCAAACTGGGCAGGGTTGGCGCTCTTTTGACGGCGGCCCTACGTCCCGGAGACGCATCCGGGATGGCAGCCGAGATCAAGGAACTGCTCCGAACCCCCAGCTGTCAGGGCGTGGCCGCCGGGATGCTGGCCGCTGGGCTGCTTCCCCGAGGCGAGGTCGACGTCGAGATCTTCGACCTGCTCGCGTCCGGAGCGGCCGAGGACGACGTCTGGCGCAGCACGAGTTCCGCCGTCGCCCTGGCGGTCCTTACCGGTGATGCGGAGCCGGCACTGGCCTTGATCACACCACTCCTGCGCCAGGCAAGCCTCAAAGACGGACTTCTGCGCCATGTCGGTCGCCTCGGACCCTTGGGAACGCCACTCCTCGGCGACCTCCGGAAGCTCCTGGAGCGATCTGATCTGACTGGCGCTGCCGCCGCGGAGGCCTACTGGCGGATCGCTGGAGATGCTGAGGCCGTGCTCCCGGCCCTGACTCGATTGACGGCCAGTCGCCGTTCCAACGAGCCGACCTTGACGGCAATCCAGGCTCTCAGCACCCTGGCGGACATCGGCCGGCTTCCAGAGCAACTGCGCTCCGAAATGGCGGAGATCGCATTCAATCGTCGGCGGGTGACGAGTACGGGCGGTCCGGTGGAACTGCCACACAGGGACGAACGCATGCGGCGCGCTGCGCGTCGACTGCTCAGCCTGGAGGGGAAGTGAGAGGTACGGGGCCCGGGCCGGAGACGACGTCGCTCTAAGTTCAGTGTCGTGATCCGAGGAAGGGGATGCAACCCGGCTGTGACGTGTCCGTGATGCGTCACATCAAGGGCGATGTCACCTGGCAGACCACCACGAGTTCGAGGCGAGGAACGACGTAGTAGGCAAAGGACCCACCCGCCACGTCGAGGTATCGCATCGCCTCACCGGCTCCCTCGTATGTGGTGCCGTCCAGGTACTGAGCTTCTGCTGCCCGGACGAGCTCGTCAGCCTTCACTGAGACGGCCGCGAGGAAATCAGTCGGCGCGCCCTTGGTGACGTACTCCTCGCTGGGGAGGTACTCCCAGCTCCAGCTCACCCGTTCACCGCTGCGAAGGCGGAGCGGTAGAGCTCGGCGACGATGGTGGCGTGCTGCCGGCACTCGTCGATGGTCTCGCTATGGTTCGCAAGATAGTTCGAACGGTGGTAGGCCTCCGAGGTGTCCGGCCGGCGTTCGATCTCGACCACAGCAGCCCAGTGGGCGATGAACGCCTGGAGGGGGCTGATGCCGCCTGACTTGATGGCCTCCGCCATCGCCCTGGTCTGCCCCTCAAGCATCTCGGGAAGGCGGTCGGCAGCGACGACCGCGAGCGCGGCCTTCAGCGCGGCGGGGGTCTTCTCGGGTCGGGGGATGAGCTCGGACCCGTCGTGCACCGGCTGACTCACCGCGCCACTCCTCTCGTCCTCGAAGAGGTTACTCGCCCAGTGCGGACTGTCGCGCTCATTCCTGTCGGTGTTGAGCCGGCCGCGTTTGCCGAGCAGCACGAGGGCGCGGTCGTCGATGCCGAAAGTGTCGTCCTGTTGGGCCGTGCCGCTTTGAGGGTGTTGAATCTCGCGGACGGCACGGCTCGGTTTGCCTCCTGGACCGCTCCGGGGCCGGGGGAGTGGTGTCTGCCCGCGGGCGGTGGAGGCCATGGTTTCCTGGGCCTTCGATGACGCTGGCTTCGAGCGGCTCGGCCTCGAGCACGCGATGGGCAACGCGGCGGAAACCTTCGGAAGCCCACGAGAGTGGGCTGCCCGCGCGCACGTCAGGAGCCGGAGGCCAGCGCGTCGATCAGGGCTACCGCTTCGCCGAGCAGACCGATCTCCTCCTCGCTGAGCGTCGGGTTGGCCGCGCGCCGTCTCCTCGCCTCTTCGAGCTGACGCGGCTCGACGCCGCCGAGAAGCCGGAGCATCGGAGCGAGAACGGCGCGGGCCATGGTGGCGACGGCGGGCATGGAGACCGAGACCTGCGCCAGGATCAGGGCGGCCATCGCCACGTCCAGTCCGGGCTGACCCTCGGTCGAGGTGGCCCAGTCGATGACAATCGGGCCTCCCGGGGTCAGCATGACGTTCTCGGGGTGGAGGTCCAGGTGCAGGATCCGGTGCTCCGGGTCGGTGGAGAGCCGTGCCGGTATCGCATGCAGACGCCGGAGCAGGTCCGCCAGCGTCTCGCCCGCGCGCTCGGCTGTGATCGTGCCGTCGGCCAGGGCTTCCCGCATCGTCGCTCCGGGCAGCCGCTGCATCACCAGCTCACTGGTGTCCGTACCCGGCGAGGCGGCGGCCACCGGATACCCGTGCTCGGCGAGGTAGGTCATCACGGCGATTTCGTGGGTGGCGTCACTTCCGTCTCGATAGCGACGCAGCACCCGCCCCTCGTCCAGCGCGAAGACGTCCGCCGTCCGGCCTGCGCCCACCAACTCCCCGATTCTCATTCCAGCGAAGCTAGCGGGCCGCGTCCGCGACCTGGACGCGGGGGCCGCCGGGGCGGGTGGCTCGCTAGGCTCGCCGCCCCCGGTGTGACGGGTATGGCGGATGAGCGGGCCGGGGCGAGGGGGAGTCATGGCGGGCAGAGCGGGGCGCGGGGCCTGGTGGGTGGATGTGCCGCTGCTGGGGGTCGCCGTCGTGTGGGGCGGGAGCTATCTCGTCGCCAAGGAGCTGGCCACCGCGCAGACCGTGCTGCCGGTGCTGGTGCTGCGGTTCGCGGTCGTGCTGCCGGTGCTGTTCGTCTTCGGCTTTCGCGGGCTGCGGGCGTTGACGCGGGAGCAGGTGCGCGGTGGGCTGCTGCTCGGCGGGATCCTCGGGCTGGTCCTGCTGTTGGAGACATACGGCGTCGTGCACACCTCGGCGACCAACGCCGGGCTCATCATCAGCCTCACGATGATCTTCACGCCCGCAGCCGAGAGCCTGGTCGCCCGCGTGCGGCTGTCGCGGGGGTTCCTCGCGGCGGCGGGGCTGTCCGTCGTCGGCGTGGCGCTGCTGACCCAGGGGGCGGGATTCACCTCGCCCTCGCCCGGTGACGGGCTGATGCTGCTCGCCGCGCTGGTGCGCACCGTGAGCGTGCTGGCGAGCTCGCGGCTGCGCTCCGTCCGCGACGCGGCCGCGCTGCCGCTGACGACTGTTCAGCTCAGCGGCGCGGTGGTGGCGTTCGGGCTGGTCTGTCTGCTGCCGGGTACGGGTCCTGCCCCGTGGGCGTTGGCGGCCGGCTTCGGTGGCGGGCAGTGGCTGCGGCTGGTGTTCCTCTCGGTCTTCTGCACGCTGTTCGCCTTCGCCGTACAGATGTGGGCGGTGCGCCGCACGTCGCCGTCGCGCGTCGCGCTGCTGCTGGGGACGGAGCCGCTCTGGGCGGCCGTGGTCGGGGTGAGTCTGGGCGGTGACCACCTCGGCGTGGCCGGTGTGGTGGGCGCGGTGCTGGTGCTGGCCGGAACGGCGTGGGGGCGGCGCGCCGCGCCCTCGTCCGCGCCCTCGTCCGCGCCGGCTCCCGACGCGGAGCCGACCGGGGATGCCGTGTCCGATTCCCGCCGGACGGACGAGGACTTGATCGTTCAGCCTTGACGGCATGGACAGTGATCGCAGCAACCACGCCGAGATCGACCCGGCGATCCTCTACTTCGGCACGCCCGTCGTGCTCGTCGGCACCCGCAACGCGGACGGCACGCCCAACCTCGCGCCCATCTCCTCCGCCTTCTGGCTCGGCCGACGCGGCCTGATCGGCCTGGGCGGTTCCTCGCACACGTTGGCCAACCTGCGCCGTGAGCGCGCGTGCGTGCTGAACCTGCCCGCCGCCGACCAGGCCGACGCCGTCGACCGGCTCGCGCTGACGACCGGCGCGGACCCGGTGCCCGAGGGCAAGCGCAGCAAGGGCTACCGCTACGAGCCGGACAAGTTCGGCGCCGCCCGGCTGACGCTGCTGCCGGGGCGCAGCGTCGACGCGCCGCGCGCCGCCGAGTGCCCGGTGCAACTGGAGGCCGTGGTCGCGGCCTTCCACTCCCTCGCCGAGGACGACCCCGACCAGCGCGGTCGGATCTGGACGGTCGAGGTGGAGGTCGTCCGCGTCCACGTCGCCGACGCGATCCGGATGCCGGGTCACCCGAACCGGATCGACCCTGACCGCTGGCGTCCGATGATCATGAGCTTCCAGAAGTACTACGGCCTCGGCGCGCAGCTGCGGCCGTCCACCCTCGCCACGATCGACGAAGACCTCTATCGCAGCCGAGTACCGACGGTGACACCGGCGTCGAGCCTGACGGAGAACCGAGCAGCAGCGCGATGAAGCGGACGTATCCGAACCTGGAACAAGAGTTGGGGATCGGCGACGACCACCGAGCCATCGGAATCGCTCACGATCAAGAAGGGCGGACTCTACCCTGAGGGAGCGGCCCGGGCGCGGGCATGCGGGAGGAGGCTCAGTGGCCGCCAATTCGCGTTCGGTCTCGGTCGGCACCTGGAATATCGGCGGGGGGATTCTGGGCGATTCCCATCAGCGGTCCGGAACGGCGCAGTTGGACTACCACGTCCAGCAACTGCTTGAGCGCAGTCCGGATGTGCTCTGCTTGCAGGAGTCCCACGAGTTCCGCGATGGCCGGACCGGACAGGCGGCCGAGATTGCCAAGGCCCTCGGGGCCGACGCACAGCAGACGGCGCGGATCAGCGGGTCGCACCTGGATCCGGACGCGGACCTCAGCCTCGCCATTCTCTCGCGCAGCGGGCTGTCTGCGGCGCGGACGGTCATGTTCCACAATCCGGGCCTGAGTTGGCCGGGGCCGACCGGAGAGCGCTGGGACATGTTCGACAAGGGCTATCTGGTCGCCGAAGTCGAGTTCCACGGGGTCCCGGTCCGGATCGTCAACGCGCACCTCTTTCCGTTCCACTACTTCGGAGCGCGGGCCACGGAGCCGCGATTCTCCTCGCTCTGGCGGGATTTCGCGGACGACCTGCTGACCCTCGCCGGCGCCGGACCGACGATCGCGACCATCGACCTCAATCACGAGCCCATCGAAAGCGTTCTCGGGAGCATCTTCGAGGGCCGCGTCTTCGGGAACGCCTTCAGCCATACGCCGAGTACGCCCAAGGGCGTCCAGCAGGACTACATCGTCTACACGGCCGCGCAGCTCAGTTTGCTGGAGACCTCCGTGGTGCCGACCCAAGCCGACCATCACTACTGCCAGGCGGTCTTCGCGCTGCCCGAGCCGCCTGGCTGATCAGGCCCGTCGGCAAGGCCGACGAGGCCGTGAGGGGGATCGATGAAACGCTGGATGGTTCGGTTCGCTGAGAACGTCGATGCGATCGTGCCATTGGTCCTCGGCATCGCCGTGAGCGTGCTGAGCCTGCTCGACCTCGTCTCCGCTCATCTCGTCGAGAACTCGATCCTCGTCGTCATCGCGGTGCTGTCCTTCGCGCTGCTGCGCGACAGGTGGAACGAGGACGCGACGGACCAGAATCTGCGTGGGACGCTGGCGGCCACCCTCTCCCTCATCAACGACCTCCAGGGAAAGCTGGCCCTGATCAGCCGGCTGGAGCAGTCGACGCGGAGCATGCACGTCACCGTCCAGGGCTTGGCGAGTATCCGGACGCTCAAGGGCGCGGACATCGACTGGGCGTTCAGAGCTGCGCGCAAGCACACGGATCGGTGGATGTTCAAGGGGGGAACGGGTACGTACACCCGAGCGGTCACGCTGCCGGTGTGCGCGGAGATCGCGCGGCGTGAACGACGGGCGTTGACGATGCGCCTGGAGATCCTGGATCCCACCAACGAGGCGCTCTGCGAGCAGTACGCGCGGTACCGGACCTCGGTCGCCTCAGGCCCGGACGGGACCGGGGAGTTCTGGACGACGGACCGGACGAGAAAGGAGTCGTTCGCGACCATTCTGGCGGCCTGCTGGCATCAGCAGGGGTTGTCGCAAATTCTGGATATCGGGGTCGGTCTGACGTCGACCGTGTCGACTTTCCGGTTCGACCTGTCGGCCAATCAGATCATCATTACCCAGGATGACGGTCCGGCCGTGATGATTTCCGACGAGAGCCCGCTCTATGATGGCTACGCCACGGAGCTGCGCACCAGTTTCACCCAGGCCCGCCGGGTACCACTGGAATCGGCCCTGCGGTTTCACCTCAGTGGGAGGCCGACCTGTTCCGAGGTGCGCGCGCTCTTCGTCGGTCTGCAGATAGACCTGCCCGAGGAGTATGGAGAAGATGATCTGGAGCAGATCATCGAAAAAGCTGTCCATGCGAAGAACCCTTACGGTGACCCGGAATTCGGCGAGCCGGAATGAAGCGGCTGGTTCCCGTGCGCCAGGAGAGGCAGAACGCATGCGCAATGTGCGACCGACAGAAGGGGTGACCCGTCTCGTGGACTGCGATCTTTCGCATGCGCGTGCAGTCGCCGTCGAAGCTGCCGAGGCAGCAGGATCCCTGGTGCGGGCCAGGCTCTTCCAGAGTCTCGACATTCAGGCCAAGGGTGAGTCCGGCGACGTCGTGACGGAACTCGACTTCACGTCGGAGAAGCTGATCGTCGGAGCGATCCAGCAGGCCTTCCCCGGTCATCGCATCATCTCCGAGGAAATGGGGGAGGCCGTCGGCGCCGAGGCCGAGGCGCGCTGGACCTGGCTGATCGATCCCGTGGACGGCACGAACAACGTGGTGATCGGCCTGCCGGTGCTCGCGATCGGCATCGCGCTCTGCCGCGACGGAGTCCCCGTCATGAGCGTGGTTCACGACCCCGTCTCGCGCAGGACGTGGTCCGCCATCCATCGGCAGGGCGCCTGGGACGCCGGCGGGCGGCTGTTCCACACCCCGCAGACGCAGGCGCGGCCCAGGCCGCTGCTGGCCTGGATCCAGGGGTACAGCGTCGCCAGAGACGACGCAAAGGCTCAGGCGCTGCGCATGGTCCTGTCCCACGTCGCCCATCGCGTGCTGGACCTGTGGGCACCGCTGACCTGTTGGACCATGCTGGCCCGCGGCGACATCGACGGCATCGTCGGGTACCGAATCGGAGAGATCGACCTCCACGCCGGCGCTCTCATCGCGACCGAGGCTGGGTTGCGGATCCAGGACTTCTCGGGTGTTCCGTTCGCCTCGGGCCTGCACGGGCCGGGGGACGAGCAGTGTCTGGTGGCGGGCTCCGCTCGGGTGGTCGCCGAACTCGCGCGGGTGGTTCCGGCCGCCGCGCGTCTGGAGCGGCAGTTGGGAAGGCTGCGCATCGGGGATTTCATCGAAGGCGGCTGAATGTGGCCATCCGGCTTCGGCGCTCTCGTCCTGGTGCTTCCGCATCCGGCATCCTGTGGAGGCGGGAATCGGGACAGGGCGGCCCGTTGAGCTCACGGCCCCTGCACGCAGATCTCATGGAGGGGGATCACGGTGATCGGAGAGCTTGAGAAGCGTCTTACGCAATTCGCCATGGAGCACGCGAATGGCAGGAGTGATGCGCTGTCCAGGGCTCTCTCCTCGGTGCTCCACCCTCCGGTCTTTCGCGCACTTGTCGGAGAAGTCATCGGGAGGGAGGACTTCTTCGGCGAGGTTCTCGCTCGATCACTCTGGCATCCGAACGGATTTGCGAAGATCGTGCTGCTCACCGCCCCGGAATTCCGGCTCAGGCTGCATGCCTGGAGAACTGATGACGCCGCGTCGGCTGCAGACGCGGAGAATATCCACAATCATCGGTGGGATTTCACTGCGGCCATACTGGCCGGCGGCTATCGGCACCAGGAATTCCAGGTGAGCGAGCAGGGTCAGAGCTTCTTCGGCTATAGATACCGATCCGCCGACGATCAGTCGTCCTACTCGCTTGTCCCGCTCGGCCGCCGCACCCTGAAATGCGTCTTCGACGCACACCTCACCCAAGGCACCCGTTACACGATGTCGAGCACCGTCCTGCACCGGGTCAGGCCGGATCCCGCCCAAGCCGCGATAAGCCTCGTGTTGGAGGGCCCTCATCTTCCTGCGGCCGTGGAGGTGTTCGCCGAGGTGGAGACCGAGAAGGGAACGGACACGCCCTTCGTCCGCTTGTCGCCGGACGCCCTTCTCCATCATCTGCGTACCGTCTCGGCCCTACCGGCCTTCGGGTAGCTGCGAGACCCCACGTCCTCGGGTCCTGCCCCCGGGCTCTGACTCTGGCTCGGCGAGCGTGGGCTGACGCCCTTTCGGATGCGAGCATGGGCGGTGGTGCCGACGGTCAGGCCGACGGCGACGTCCATACGGTGACATCCATGAAGTGCGGAGAGGCAGTGCGATGAAGTATCTGATGCGGGAGCGGGTCTTCGGGATCGGTGACGATCACTGGGTCACGACCGAGCACGGGGAGAAGGCCTTCCTGGTCGACGGCAAGGCACTGCGGGTGCGCGAGACCTTCGAGCTCAAGGACCACGCCACCGGTGAGATCGCTGCGGTGATCAAGAAGAAGATGATCTCCGTCCGCGACACCATGGTGATCGAGCGCGACGACGACAGGATCGCCTCGGTCAAGAAGAAGCTGATGACCGTCTTCCGCGACAAGTACCTCGCCGAGCTGGAGGACTCCGTCGGCGGCGGCGAGATCGAGGTCGCCGGGCACTTCACCGACCACGAGTTCGAGATGGAGCGCGACGGCCGCCGGATCGCGAGGGTCAGCCGCAAGTGGTTCTCGATCCGCGACACCTACGCCATCGACATCGAGGACGGTCAGGACGTCCCGCTGCTGATCGCGATCGCTGTCTGCGTCGACCACCTGAACGCCGAGGAGCACCACCGCGACGCCTGAGCAGCCGCTCAGGAGATTGAGTGGAATAGACTCAACTTATGTCATGCTTGAGTGAGCAAGCTCAGCAGTAGACGCGGTGCAGCCACCGGAGGAGGACCGAGCAGACGTGGACGCCAGCAAGCTCACCACCAAGGCCCAGGAGGCCCTGTCCGCGGCGATTCGGCAGGCTTCGAGCGCGGGCAACCCGGATGTCACCCCGGTGCACATCCTGCTCGCGCTGCTCGAGCAACCCGAGGGCATCGCCCGGCCACTGCTGGAGGCGGTCGGCGCCGACCCGTCGCGGCTGCGCGGCGCGGCCGAGCGGCTCGCCCAGGCGCTGCCCAGCGCACAGGGGTCGACGGTCGCCGCGCCGCAGCTCGCCCGGCAGACCGTCGCGGTGCTGAACGAGGCGGCCGCCCGCGCGGCCGAGCTGGACGACCAGTTCGTCTCGACCGAACACCTGATGGTGGGCCTCGCCGCCGAGGGCGGCGCGGCCGCCGACGCGCTGAAGGCCGAGGGCGCCACGGCGAAGGCGCTGCTGGAGGCCTTCAAGGAGGTCCGCGGCAGCAGCCGGGTCACCTCCGCCGACCCGGAGTCCACCTACAAGGCGCTGGAGAAGTACGGCGCCGACCTCACCCAGGCTGCCCGCGACGGCAAGCTGGACCCGGTCATCGGGCGGGACCAGGAGATCCGTCGCGTCGTCCAGGTGCTGTCCCGCCGGACGAAGAACAACCCGGTGCTGATCGGCGAGCCCGGCGTCGGCAAGACCGCCGTCGTCGAGGGCCTGGCCCAGCGCATCGTCGCGGGCGACGTGCCGGAGTCGCTGCGCGGCAAGCGGCTGGTCTCGCTCGACCTGAGCGCGATGGTGGCGGGCGCGAAGTACCGGGGCGAGTTCGAGGAGCGGCTGAAGGCCGTCCTGGCGGACATCAAGCAGAGCGAGGGCGAGGTCATCACCTTCATCGACGAGCTGCACACGCTCGTCGGCGCCGGTGCGGGCGGCGACTCCGCGATGGACGCCGGCAACATGCTCAAGCCGATGCTGGCCCGCGGCGAGCTGCGCATGGTGGGCGCGACCACGCTGGACGAGTACCGCGAGCGGATCGAGAAGGACGCCGCGCTGGAGCGCCGGTTCCAGCAGGTGCTGGTCGGCGAGCCGAGCGTCGAGGACACCATCGCCATCCTGCGCGGGCTCAAGGGCCGCTACGAGGCGCACCACAAGGTGCAGATCGCGGACGCCGCCCTGGTCGCGGCGGCCACACTGTCCAACCGCTACATCACCTCCCGGTTCCTGCCGGACAAGGCCATCGACCTGGTCGACGAGGCCGCCTCCAGGCTCCGGATGGAGATCGACTCCTCCCCGGTCGAGATCGACGAGCTGCAGCGCGCCGTCGACCGGCTGCGGATGGAGGAGATGGCACTGGCCAAGGAGTCCGACGCGGCGTCGGTGGACCGGCTGGAGCGGCTGCGCCGCGATCTCGCGGACAAGCAGGAGCAGTTGGGCGCGCTGACCGCCCGCTGGCAGCAGGAGAAGGGCAGCCTGAACAAGGTCGGCGAACTCAAGGAACGCCTGGACGACCTGCGCGGCCAGGCCGAACGCGCCCAGCGCGACGGCGACTTCGCGACCGCGTCCCGGCTCATGTATGCCGACATCCCGGCCGCCGAGCAAGAGTTGGCCTCGGCCCAGGACGCGGCGCGCACCGAGTCCACGACGTCGTCCATGGTCAAGGAGGAGGTCGGCCCGGACGACGTCGCCGACGTCGTGGCGTCCTGGACGGGCATTCCGGCCGGGCGGCTGATGGAGGGTGAGACGGCGAAGCTGTTGCGGATGGAGGAGGAGCTCGGGCGGCGGCTCGTCGGCCAGAGCACGGCCGTGCAGGCGGTCTCCGACGCGGTGCGACGGTCGAGGTCCGGCATCGCGGACCCGGACCGGCCCACCGGTTCGTTCCTGTTCCTCGGCCCGACCGGCGTCGGGAAGACCGAGCTGGCGAAGGCGCTGGCGGACTTCCTCTTCGACGACGAGCGGGCCATGGTTCGCATCGACATGAGCGAGTACGGCGAGAAGCACAGTGTCGCCCGCCTGGTCGGCGCGCCGCCCGGCTACGTCGGCTACGAGGAGGGCGGCCAGCTCACCGAGGCGGTGCGGCGGCGTCCGTACGCGGTGGTGCTGCTCGACGAGGTCGAGAAGGCGCACCCGGAGGTCTTCGACGTGCTGCTCCAGGTCCTGGACGACGGCCGACTCACGGACGGCCAGGGCCGGACGGTGGACTTCCGCAACGCGATCCTGATCCTGACGTCGAACCTGGGGTCGCAGTTCCTGGTGGACCCGACGGTGGACGACGCGGTGAAGAAGGACCGCGTCCTGGAGACGGTCCGGATGGCCTTCAAGCCCGAGTTCCTGAACCGGCTGGACGACATCGTCGTCTTCGACCCGCTCTCGACCGCGGAGCTCAGCCGGATCGTCGACCTCCAGGTCGCGACGCTGGGACGGAGGCTGGAGGACCGCAGGATCACCCTGGAGGTCTCCGAGGCCGCCCGCGACTGGCTGGCGATCACCGGCTACGACCCCGCCTACGGCGCCCGCCCGCTGCGCCGCCTGGTCCAGTCGGCCATCGGCGACAAGCTGGCCCGCGCGATCCTCTCCGGCACGGTCCGCGACGGCGACACCGTCGAGGTCGACGCGGACGAGGGCGCGGACCAGCTCACGGTCACCCGGAAGGACTGACCCGCGAGCGAGGGGGCCCGCACGCGAACGTGCGGGCCCCTTCGCTGGTGCTCAGAACTGGCTCGGGCTCAGAACTGGCTCGGGCTCAGAACTGGCTCGGGCTCAGAACAGACCCCAGTCCGCTCCCCAGCCGGCGCTGACCTCCGTGCGTGCGCGGAAGTTGCCGTGACCGGTGCCGTCGAGGAACCAGAGCACGCCGTTGCGGTCCCTGGCGAGCAGGTCGTAGGTGCCGTTCTGGTTGAAGTCGCCGATGCCGACGAAGGTGTTGTAGCCACCCCAGCCGCGCCCGATCCAGGCGCGCGGAGCGAGCCCACCGTGGCCGTTGGCCTCGTAGCGCCACATCGAGCCCGAGGCGTCGACGGCGAGCAGGTTGCCGTGCCCGTCCCCGGTGAGATCACCGGCGCCGATCAGGTGCGTGTAACCGTTCCAGCCGCCGCCGAGGCGAACCTTGGGGCCGAACTTGCCCTTGCCAAGGCCCGGGAAGAACCAGAGCACGCCGTTGCGGTCCCGGGCCAGCAGGTCGTCGTGCCCGTCGCCGTTCAGATCACCGGGCGAGACGATGCTGGTGAAGCCGCCCCAGCCGGATCCGACGCTGTAGGCGAAGCTCGTCTCCGGGCAACTGAGCGACGCGTTGACCTCCGGGTACCACCAGAGGTTTCCCGCCGCGTCGACGGCCAGCAGATCGTTCGCCCAGCCTGCGGCCTGGTGGCCGATCGGGATGAGGGTCCGGTAGGGAAGGATGGCCGCGGTCGAGCCCGGGATACGGCAAAAGGCGGCTTTTTCGGGCACGAGCCGGCCGTTGTAGCGGTCCCACCACGTCGACCCGCCTCGGCCGGTGCGCATGGCGAGCAGGTCGGGGCGGTCGTCGTCTCCGAAGACATGGCGGTCGACGACCGAGTTCCGAACCGTCACGGTCGTCGTGTCGGTCGGATGGAAAGCGGAGCCGCCGTGCGGCAGTACGCTCACCGACCAGACGTAGTCGCCGTTGAATGCGAACTGCCCGTTCGGGAGCCTGCCGTTCCAGGTGGCGGTGAAGGAGGCGTGCGCCGCTCCGCCGCTGAGCTTGGCGACCGTCTGCCCGGTCGACCGGCGGACCACGCTTGCCTGCCATGCGTCGATGGGCTGTGAGACCGCCACGGACATGGGGACCGGGCCCGACCCGCCGCTGTACTGGCTCGACAGGCTCGCGGTCACGGCCGAGTGCGGCACCCCGGGATCGATGACGTGGACGTCGCGGTCGTCCCCCGACCCCTCGTAGGCGAGGTATCCGGATTGCGGGTCGACCGTCCAACTGACGTCGGGCGTCCCGTCGTACAGCGTGGCCGTGGCGATGGCCACGGGCGCGGCGGCGGTCCCGCTGTGGAAGTCGGTCAGGAGTAGCTGACCTGTGGTCAGATCCTGGTTGATCAGGTAGCCGTCGCCGACCCGCGACAGGTAGGGCGCGCGGGACGGCAGCGGGATGCTCCGGCCGGAGTCGAGGTCGTAGACGCCGGACGGCGCGGCCGCCCCGCAGTTCCAGTAGATCCAGTGCTGCGAGGTCTGGAAGTCCTTCGGGGTGCATCCGCTCCCGGTGTTGACGGTGCGGACCGGCTTGCCCCAGGCGTCCACCTGGACGAGCGTTCCCGCCGGGAGCGACGAACGCGCGGGGGGCAGGGTCCAGCCGGGGGCGAGGTTGCCCGTCGGAGGGAACACGTAGTCCGAGCCGGGCGTGACCGAGAAGGCCGCCGTCGATGCCCACTGGCGGGAGAGGCTGAGCTCTCCGTTCCGCATCCAGAGCGCGGTGACGTGGGATTTCGGCACCGCCGGCGCGTACACGACGTGGCTGGTCAGACCCCCGTCCGGGGTCGCTGTGTACTCCTTGACGGTGTATTGGTTCCGCCAGGTGTCATTGGGGGCCGACGAGGCCATGAAGAGGTTCTCTCCCGAGCCGAACAGCCACAGGTCGGCGTTGCCGTCCAGCACGGTGGGGGCCCCGCCGGTCAGTGGCAGGTCCTTCAGTTGGTTGTAGTCGGGAAAGAGCAGGTGGTTGCCGATGACCTGGACGGAGGCGATGTAGGGCAGGTCGGCGCTGGGGCGCTGAGGGGTGACCGGGACCCCGGCCAGTGCCTTGTCCACCGGGTAGATCAGGGCCTTGTCGCCGCCGCCCTTGACCGAGTGGTCCAGTTCGAACACAGCGACGTGGTCGCCGGTGATGTAGACGCCGTTCGGGTAGTCGTTGGGCGCCGACGTCAGTTCGTGGTACGTGGCCGTGGCCCAGTCCGCCACACCCCAGTGGGTGACCCCGTCCGGGGTGAGGAACCCGACGGCCAGACCGGCGGGGGCGCCACTGATCGAGAAGGACTGCGCGTTGCCGGGGACGCCGCGCAGCGGCACGGGGGTGGCTGTGCCGGCGGAGTCGTACGACAGCAGTGCGTAGACCTGGTTGGCCGCGCCGACGAGCACCTCGGTCCCGTGCACGGCCACCGGGTCGGTGTTGGGCGGCAACTGGTAGGCGGTCCAGGGCCCCGAACGCGGGTCGCCGACCCTGAGCACGCTCGCTGTCCGGTCCCAGAGCCCGATCTGGTCGCCGTCGGCGTGGACGGTGCCGTCGACGGTGCCGGGCAGACTCACCGGCGTCACTGCGCCTGAGGCGTAGTCGAGCCAGGAGTACACCGCAGGCGTCTGCGAGTCTGCGACGAAGAGCGCGCCGGTGGCACCGTCCTGCAGACCCCGCGTCGGCGTGATCGGACCGTCGTCCACCGGCGGGATGTCCAGCAGGTCGCGGGCCGTCGTCGGTGTTACCGATGCCGCCGCCGACGGGCCGGTGCCCGCCACCGACACTGCCGTCATCGCCGCGACTGCGCTGATCAACGCAGTCCGCCACCTGGATGTAAGCATCCGGAACCCACCCCTTCCCACCGGCGGTGATCGCCGGGGCAGCGGGAGCCTAGTGGGCGCCACGGGCGCGGGTGGCGGCATCAATCCGGCCTCGTGGTTGAGAAACCGGAATGAATTCGTTCGCGAAGCGCGCCATATCGGAGCATGCCGGGCAACTCCGCGCTCCTGAATCGCGCTCCATTGGCCCGGCATCCACGGCCGCCAGGCGCCGGCCCCTGGTCCCCGCGAACGAAACCTCGGACCGGGGCGCTGGGTGCTGGGCGTCGTGCCCCTCGGTGAGGCAGGATGAAGGTGGCAAGCCGTAACTCGAAGGGAACCTCTCTCGTGAGCATCGACCCGTCCTCCATCCCCTTCTTCGGCGGGCAGGAGCCCCAGCCCCAGACGCCGCAGGGGCCGCCGCCGGTGATCATTCCGGATGCGGACCTGGTCAAGCAGCTGCTGGACCAGATGGAGCTCAAGCACGGCGTGGACGACGAGGGTGACGTCGTCGCTCCCTGGGAGGACTTCCAGATCTACTTCATGTTCCGTGGGGAGCAGAAGGAGCTCTTCGCGGTTCGTGCGTTCTACAACCACTCCGTGGAGCTGGCCGGCAAGCACGGGCTGCTGGAGGCGCTGGACGAGTGGAACCGCGAGACCCTGTGGCCCAAGGTCTACACGCACACCCACGACGACGGCGTGCTGCGCGTGGTCGGCGAGACGCAGATGATCGTCGGCATGGGCGTGAACATCAACTACTTCATGGCCATGGTCGTGAACTGGGTCCAAGCCTCGGTGACCTTCAACCAGTGGATGAACGAGCGCCTCGGACTGGTCCAGGACGTCGACGGCAAGGGTGACGACGCCGACGGCGCTGCGGGCCCCGAGGGCACCGAGTCCTAATCTTGACCTTCGCTTTACATGGCGCCTGCAACCGCTTGCGTAGGGTTCGGACTCTCTGGACGTGTTGAGTACGTCCGGTGACGAAGTGACGTGAGCGGAGCAGGTGGCGTGGGGCGCGTGGGGCGGATCAAGAACAGCATCGGTATAGCACTGCTGGCCGGCGCTGTACTGGCGGGTGCGAGCGGCTGCGGTGGGAGCGCCTCGGCGACGGCGTCGAAGGGATCGGCCTCGCCGGTGGCCGGCGCCAGCGGCAGTGCGAGCGCGAGCAGCAGCCCGTCGGCCAGCCCGTCGCCGACGCATCCGGCCGGTCCGCCGATCCAGCTCGACTCGATAGCCCCGCTCGACGGGTCGACCGTCGGCGTCGCGATGCCGATATCCATCGTCTTCACGCACGGCGTCGACTCCTCCGCCCGCAAAGCCGTCGAGCAGGCGCTGAAGGTGACCACCTCGGTGCCGATGACCGGCGCGTGGCACTGGTTCAGCAGCCACCGGGTCGACTGGCGTCCGCAGAACTTCTGGGCGCCGGGTACCAAGGTCTCCATCGACGCCAACCTCAAGGACGTCGGCGACGGCAACGGCCGCTGGGGCACGCACAACTACCACCACAGCTTCACCATCGGCGCGGACACCGAGACCAAGGTCAGCGTCCCCGGTCACTGGATGAAGGTCTACCGCAACGGCTCGCTGGTGAAGACCATGCCGATCGACGCGGGCAGCTCGACCTTCCCGTCCTGGGACGGGACGATGGCGGTGATCGTCAAGCAGCCGACGGTCCGGATGACCTCGTGCAGCGTCAACATCACCTGCGACAAGAACAACCCCAACTTCTACGACCTCACCCTGCCGAACGACGTCGAGCTGACCTACTCCGGCACCTACGTCCACTACTCGACCGGTGACCCCTACCCGGGCCACAGCGCCGGCTCGCACGGCTGCGTGCACCTGTCGATGGACGACTCGAAGTGGTTCTACAACTACGTCGAGGTCGGCGACCCGATCACCATCTCGGGCTCCCCGCGCGGCAACGCGGCGGGTGACAACGGCTACGCCGCGTTCAACCTCTCCTGGAGCCAGTGGCTCGCGGGCAGCGGCGCGGGCGAGCTGCCGACCACGGTCGGCTAGGTTTCGACCGGTCCGGCGAATGCCGGAAGCGGACTCAGGGCAGCAGGACCGTCTTGCCCGTCGACTCGCGCGCCTCGATCGCGCGGTGCGCGGCGTCCGCCTCCGCGAGCGGGAACGTACGGCCGACGAAGGGCCGCAGCGTGCCCGCCGCGGCCGCGGCCAGGGCGTCGCGGGTCTGGCGCAGCTGCACCTCGGGGCCGCGCGGGCCGACGGCCGGTCCCCAGTACGAGAGCGCGCTCACTCCGCGCGCGGCGGCCTCGCCCTCGGCGAGGCCGGTGGCGGACCCGCTGGAGAAGCCGAAGGCCACGAAGCGGCCGCCCGCGCCCAGCAGTTCGAAGGCCTCCCGGCCGATCGGGCCGCCGACTCCGTCGAAGACGACCGTCACACCCATGACGCCCGCCTCGCGCAGCGCGGCGGACCAGCCGGGCGTGCCGTAGTCCACGACCGTGTCCGCGCCGAACTCCTTGGCCAGCGCGAGCTTGCGCTCTCCCCTGGCCAGACCGATCACCCGCGCGGCGCCGGCCTTCCGCGCGAGCTGTACCAGTAGGGCGCCGACCGCGCCCGCCGCCGACTCGACGACCACGACGTCGCCCGGCCCGACCCCGGCCAGCTCGGTGAGCGCGACGGCCGTGCGGCCGGTTCCGAGCAGCGAGACCGCGTCGGCCGCGCTCAGCGCCGCCGGCACCGGATGCGCGTCGGCGGCCGGCAGCACGGCCAACTCGGCGTAGCCGCCGCCCCGCTGGGTCTGCCCCGCGACCCGCTGCCCGATCAGCGCCGGATCCGCGTCCGGCCCGACGGCGACCACCTCCCCGGCCACCTCCCGCCCCGGCGTCCACGGCAGTGCCGGCGGCGCGAGCGGGGTCCCGGCCATCGCCCCTGACCGGACCTGCGTCTCGACGAACTGCACCCCGGCGGCCCGCACCCGCACCAGCACCTCGCCGACCCCGGGCTCCGGGTCCGCCACCTGCTCGACCCGCAGCTGCTCCGGCCCGCCGTACTCCCGCAGAACGCTCGCCAGCATCTCGCCGTGTCCCTTCGTCGCTTCCCCGTCGCTTCCTCGCCCTGCCGACTGCCGACGCTACGCCCGCGCCACGACGGCGGCCTCGGGCGCGGGACCTAGGCCGACCGGGACCTTCCGCGCAGGACGGAGGCCCTATGCGGCAGGCCACGAGTCGGTCGGCCTATGCTGCGGTCATGAGCGACAGGCCGCTGTTGAACCGCCGGCTGGCGGGCATGGGGACGACCATCTTCGCGGAGATGTCCGCGCTCGCCACGGCGACGGGTTCGATCAACCTGGGTCAGGGCTTTCCTGACACGGACGGCCCGCGCGAGATCGCCGAGGCGGCCGCGCACGCCGTGCTGACCGGCAAGGGCAACCAGTACCCGCCGGGTCCCGGCATCCCGGAGCTGCGCGGCGCCGTCGCCGAGCACCAGCAGCGGTGCTACGGGCTGACGTACGACCCGGACGGGGAGGTCCTGGTCACCGCGGGCGCCACAGAGGCGATCGCGGCCTCGCTGCTGGCCCTGCTGGAGCCGGGCGACGAGGTGATCGCCTTCGAGCCCTTCTACGACTCCTACGCGGCCTGCATCGCGATGGCGGGCGCCCGCCGGATCCCGCTGACCCTGCGCGCGCCGTCCTTCCGTCCGGACCTGGAGCGGCTGCGCTCGCTGATCACGCCGCAGACGCGGCTGTTGCTGCTCAACTCCCCGCACAACCCGACCGGCATGGTGCTGACCCCGGACGAGCTGCACGGGATCGCCGCCCTGGCCGTCGAGCACGACCTGCTGGTGGTCACCGACGAGGTCTACGAACACCTCGTCTTCGGCCCCGCCGTCCACACGCCGATCGCGTCGCTGCCGGGCATGCGCGAGCGGACGGTGTCGATCTCCTCCTCGGGCAAGACCTTCTCCTTCACCGGCTGGAAGGTCGGCTGGGTGACCGGCTCCCGCGAACTCGTCGCGGCGGTGCGCACGGCGAAGCAGTACCTGACCTACGTCAGCGCGGGCCCGTTCCAGTACGCGGTGGCCGAGGCGCTGCGTCTGCCGGACTCCTACTTCACGGACTTCCGCGCCGACCTCCAGCGCAAGCGCGACCTGCTGGACGCCGGGCTGCGCGCGGCGGGCTTCGAGGTCTACGAGCCGCAGGGCACGTACTTCATCACCACGGACATCACCCCGCTGGGAGAGAAGGACGGCCTCGAGTTCTGCCGCACGCTCCCCGAGCGCTGCGGGGTCGTCGCCATCCCCAACTCCGTCTTCTACGACGACCCGGAGGCCGGCCGCAGCCAGGTCCGGTTCACCTTCTGCAAGAAGGACGAGGTCATCGAGGAGGCCGTCCGGCGGCTGGGCTCGATGGGCGCCTGAGCGGCAGCCGAGGGCGGGTTACCCGGCCTGCCGGATCCTCTTACACTCCGTCATATGTCCGACGGTGGAGCGGCGAGCGCGCCAGGAACGGCCAGCCTCGAGCGGTTCTTCGAGTCGCTCGGCGATTCGCCGTACCGGGGTGACCACCTCAGGGTCGTACGGGCGGTCGCTGACACCTTCCCTCATCGGTGGCTCCGCCGGACACGCGTCATCTTCTGGCAACCTCCGCCCACCTGGGTCAGACTGCGCGAGGTCGACGGTCGTCCGGAGGTGCGGACGGAGCGGGCCACTCCCTATCAACTGGGGGACTACACCGCCTACGACGAAGGCAGGGGCTGGTGGCCCTGGAAGGCCGCATTCCACGAACGACTGGACGACAGATGCGTCGCGCTGGTGATGGGCGCCTTCATGAGCAACCACGGTCGCGTGCGGCGCACCTTCGGATACCTCGCCACGCTCGTCAACCCGCGCACCAGGGCGAGGATGCGCCGCTCCGACAGGAATCTGTTCGTCTATGTGAGTCACGAGAACGGGTCCCATGCCAAGGACCTGTCGCTGCCCCTGGTCGCACGGGGTTGGCTTCTTCGGCGGGTCCGGATCACCGACGAGGCCCTCGCCTACCTCGCCGGGCTCGAGTGACGCGGCGGGGTCGAGGCCGGTTGAGGGCGCCACTGGCCATGCCCGCGCGCTGCGGGGGGACGGAGGCCAGCGCCGTGGACATCAGCATCGGGGTCGACAGGCCGACGCCGAGGCCGGTGACCAGGAGGACGGGGAGCAGCGCGGTCCGGTGATGCGCGTGCTCGAAGGCCCGGGGCCGGTCCCGCTGCCGCCGCGCTCACCGCGGCGGTGAGATCACGCCGGGGAGTGAATGGTCGGTGGGTGGTTGACGCCGGGGGACGCCGTTCGGGTGGCGCTCGGAAGAGTGACGCCGGCGGCGCGGATATGCCTGTATATGCCGGATGAATGAGTGAAAAGCACGTGCCTCCGCAACCGCCGCGGAACGCGGCACGTCAACGGCCATGAGAGCCAGCATGACAGCGGAGCCGAAGGAATCCGGGCACTTATGATGCGCCGACGCCGAAAATGGGTAAATCCCCTACGGACACGGAGTATTCGTGCTTCCCTGCTTCCTGAGTCCCCCGAATGTCTCTCCGCCGTGGCACCCTTATGCCCTGCCATGCCCAGCCATGTCCGGTCGTGCCCCGGCGTCGTCGAGTGACCCGAGTACGCGGAGCCGAGAATGCTCACCACCCTCCACACCAACTACACCGACACCCGCGCCGGCGACCTGGCCTGGTGCCTGGGCAGCGGGCTCCTCCCCGCGCTCGCCGTGCTCGACCTGAAACTCGGCCCCAACACCATCCAACTGCGGCTTCTCGGCGCATCGCACCAGGTCGTCCTGGACGAGGGGCAGGAGGGGTGCGTGGAGACGGTCGCCTGCCTCCCCGGCCGCCGGACCCCGCTGCCGGCCCGCGCGGCCGAGCGCGTCAGCGGCTGGGAGTACGAATTCGCGGCACGCATCGAAAGGCTGACCACGCCCGAGTTCGAAGGCCGGGCGGGGGAGTTGCTGGCCCTTGTGGAGAACCATCCGCACGGCCTGGCCGGAGTCTTCCCCGGCGATCCGAATGCCTTCACCGCATTGCTGGCCGGCTGCGACGAGCACGGCATCCTCTGGCGTACCTGGCACGCCTATCCGCAAGAGGGCCGTTTGGTCTGCACGCGGTCAACTCTGCGGAGACGGAGCTAACAATCATTCATTTGTCCGGCCGGTCAAGCCGGTACCGTAAGTCACCACCCCAATGGGCGACGTGGCCGCACCGCTCCGTCGCCTAGCGTTTCCGCGTGATCAACCCGAACCCCCGGGCCGCGCGGCTGCTGGTGCTGCTGGCGGCCTTCGTCTGTGCCGCCTGCGGGTTGGTCTACGAGCTGGAACTGGTCGCCCTCGGCAGCTATCTGCTCGGCGACTCGGTCACCCAGGCCTCCGTCGTGCTCTCGGTGATGGTCTGCGCGATGGGCCTCGGCTCGTTGCTGGCCAAGCGCTTCACTCGGCGTCCGGCGGCGTCCTTCGCGCTCGTGGAGAGCGTGCTGGCGCTGGTCGGCGGCCTCTCCGTGCTCGCGCTCTACGGCTGCTTCGTCTGGCTCGGCCACTATCAGGCCGCGCTGGTGGCCGTCGCCTCGCTGATCGGCCTGCTGATCGGCGCGGAGATCCCGCTGCTGATGACGCTGATGCAGCGGATCCGGCGACAGGAGGCGGGCCGCGCGGTCGCCGACCTGTTCGCCGCCGACTACGTGGGGGCGCTGATCGGCGGGCTGGCCTTTCCCTTCCTGCTGCTGCCCACCCTCGGCCAGCTCACCGGCGCGCTGCTGACCGGCGTCATCAACGCCGCAGCGGGCGGGCTGATCGCTCTCTGGCTCTTCCGCGAGGAACCGGCGCCGCGCGCGCGGCTGCTGCTCTGGCTGCTGAGCGGGGCGGTGGTCGCGGTGCTGCTGCTCGCCTGGGTCGGCAGCGGCGCGTTCGAGCGGGCGGCACAGCGCCGCCTCTACGGCGGTCCGGTGCGGGTCAGCGAGCAGAGCCGTTACGAGCAGATCGTGCTGACGGGCGGCGCGGGCACGCCGGCCCGGCTCTACCTGGGCTCGCGGCTGGCTCTGTGCGGGCGGGACCAGGCGGCGTACCACTCGGCGCTGACCGGCCCCGCGCTGGCGGGCGGGCGGCGGGACCGGGTGCTGGTGCTGGGCGGCGGGGACGGCCTGGCGGTCCGTCAGGCGCTGGACGCGTCCGGCGTCCGGCGGGTCACGCTGGTCGAGCGGGACCCGCTGCTGCTGCGGCTGGCCCGGACGGACCCGGTGCTGGCCGCGCTCAACCGGCACGCGCTGGACGACCCGCGGGTGGACACCGCCACCGCGGACGCCTTCGGCTGGCTGCGCACCGCGCCCCGGCAGGAGCACCCCTACGACGTGATCGTCGCCGACCTGCCCGCGCCGCGCCTGGACGAGGCCGACAAGCTCTACACCGCGGAGTTCTACGGCCTGGTCCGGCGGATGCTGGCACCGGGCGGGCGGCTGGTCGTGCACGCCGGGGACCGGCTCTGGGATGTCAGCGACACGGTCCGCGCGGTGGGCCTGACGCCGGTCGGCTACGCGGCGGCCGGGCGGGGCGGCTGCGAGGAGCCCGGGGCTGTGGGCGGCGCGTGGCACTTCGTGCTGGCCGCGCAGGAGCCGCCCGCGCTCTCCGGGCTGGACCGCTTCTCGGCGGACGGCGTGCGGGTGCTGCGGGAGCCGGCCGGCGGCGACGGGCGGGTTGCCACGCTGCTCGAACCGCGCTGAACCGTCCCTTCCCGGGCCCGGGGTGGGTAGGCTCACCAGGCATGGAGCATGAGGTTCTGGTACCACTGCCGCCGCAGGCCCTCCGGCGCTCGCTGGACCGGCCCGAGCTGCTCGCCGCCTGCCTGCCGGGCTTCAGCCTGGACGAGGGTGGCGGTGTGCCCCTGACCGGCCGACTCAAGCTGCGCGTCGGCGGCTCCTCGATCACCTACCGGGGGGAGGCGCGCCGCCTGGACGGCGGGCCCGCGGACTACGCCTTCGCGCTGGACGGCGAGCAGTCGGTCGGTACCGGCAGCGTCGCCGGCACGGTCCGCCTCCGCCTGGCCGCTGCCGCGGACGACTCGACCAGGGTGACCTTCCTGACGTCCCTTCAGGCCAAGGGCCGCGTCGAAGAGCTGCCGCCCGAGGCGCTCGAAACGGCCGCCCGCCGCCTCCTGGACCGCTTCTGCGCCGACCTCGCCGCGGCTGCGGCGGGGCGCGATGCGTCCGGCGCTTCGGCGGACGCGGCGGAACCGGCTGAGGCAGAGCCGCCCGCCGCCTCCGGCGCGCCGGGCGCTTCCGCTCCGGCACATGCTGCGGAGCCCGCCGCAGATGGCGGAGAGGTCGATGGGTTCGGCGATGCCGAGGGCGAGGAGGGTGCAGACTCCGGCGCGCCGGGCGCTGCCGCTGCGGCAGATGCTGCGGAGCCCGCCGCAGATGGCGGAGAGGTCGATGGGTGCGGCGGTGCCGAAGGCGAGGAGCTTGCAGCCGCGGCCGAGCCGCCCGCCGCCTCCGGGGCACCGGGCGCTGCCGCTCCGGGTGACCGTGCGGAGCTCGCCGCCGACGGCGAGGAGGCAGGTGGGTTCGGCGATGCGGACGGGGAGGGGGATCTCCAGGACGCGGCGGACTTCGAGGAGCTGGAGCAGTTCGGCGAGCTCGCCGAGTTGGCCGAGCTCCGCGATCTGCGGGATCTGGAGGCCCTCGGCGCGCTGGAGGAGGCCGGGGTCGGGGATCCCGGGCGGCGCAGCATTGTCGGGAGGTCGGCCGAGGAGGTCGATCACGCGCCGCCGCGTGGGCGGTACGCGCCCGCGCTGCCGGCGCGGAGCGCGCGGTCGCGGGCCTCGGCGCGCTGGGGCTCGCCGGAGCGGAGGATGGGGGAGCCGCCCGTCGCGGAGCTGGACCGGCCGCGTACGCCCTGGCTGGTCGGCGGCGGCGTCGCCCTGATCGGCGGCGCGGTCATCCTGGTCCGCGCCCTGCGCCGCTCGCGCTGAGCCCGACTCGTGCAAGCATCGAACCGTCCGTGAACCTCTGAAGGGAACCACCCGTGCACCACCCCGCCCCCGTCCTGCTGACCGCGGACGACGTGGCCGTCACCGTTCTGCCCGACGACGGCTGCCGGGTGGGCAGTCTCCGCCTGGGAGAGGTCGAGCTGCTGCGCACCGCGCAGGACCCCGCCGCGCCGGAGGGCGACGTCTTCGGCTACGGCTCGTTCCCGATGGTCCCGTGGGCGGGCCGGGTGGACCGGGGCCGCTTCAACAACGGGCAGGTACGGCACCAGTTGCCCGTGGACCTCGCCCCGCACGCCGCGCACGGCACCGGCGTCCGCAGCGGCTGGCGCACCGCCACCACGCTCACCCAGACCGAGGCCGGCGCGTCCGCCGCCTTCGTCTACGACCTCGCCGCGCCATGGCCCTACCCCGGCCGGGTCACCCAGCTGTTCGAGCTGACGCCCGAGCAGCTGCGGATCACGCTGTCGGTCGAGGCGACCGAGGACTCCTTCCCGGCGCAGGCCGGCTGGCACCCGTGGTTCCGCAAGCAGCTGCGGCCCGGCGGGCCGGTCGCAGCGCTGGAGTTCGACCCCGCCTGGCAGGAGGAGCGTGGGGAGGACCACCTCCCGACCGGCCACCGCGTCGACCCGAAGCCGGGTCCCTGGGACGACTGCTTCGCGCTGCCCGACGGCGTCGCCGCGACCCTGCGCTGGGGCGACGAACTCGCGCTGACGCTGACCAGCGACTGCGGCTGGGTGGTCGTCTTCGACGAGCAGGACGACGCGATCTGCGTCGAACCGCAGTCGGGCCCGCCGAACGGCCTGAACACCGCGCCGCGCCTGGTGACCCCGATCGATCCGCTCGAGGTCAGCACCACCTGGACCTGGGCGCGCGGCTAAGCTGGAGCCTCATGAGCACCCCACGTGACGCGCTTCTCGAAGAGATCAAGAACAAGGCCGTCGTCCACGGCAAAGTGACCCTGTCCTCAGGGCTGGAGTCGGACTACTACATCGACCTGCGCCGGATCACGCTGGACGGCGTCGCCGCTCCGCTCGTCGGGCAGGTCATGCTGGACCTGGCGAAGGACCTCGACTTCGACGCCGTCGGCGGGCTCACGCTCGGCGCCGACCCAGTCGCCACCTCCATGTTGCACGCCGCCGCCGCGCGCGGCTCGCGCCTGGACGCGTTCGTCGTCCGCAAGGCGCAGAAGGCGCACGGCATGCAGCGCCGGATCGAGGGCACCGAGGTCAAGGGCCGCCGGGTGCTGGTGGTCGAGGACACCTCCACCACCGGCGGCTCGCCGCTCACCGCCGTCGAGGCTGTGCGCGAGGCGGGTGGCGAGGTCGTGGCCGTGGCCGTCATCGTCGAGCGCGGCGCCGCGCCGACGATCGCCGAGGCGGGCCTGCCGTACCTGGCCGCCTACCAGCTGGCCGACCTCGGGCTGTAGCAGTCCGGGTGGGACGTCACCGCTTGCGGTGGCGTCCCCCGGTGCTTGCGGTCGCCGGTGCGGCCTCGCCGCCACCGTTGCGGCGGCCCTTCAGGATCTCGATCAGGATCGGGATCACCGAGAGCAGCACGATCAGCAGCACCGCCGGGATCAGATACTTGTCGATCACCGGGGCCATCGAGTCGCCGAACTTGTAGCCGATCAGCAGCATGACCTCGGTCCACACCACGCCGCCGACGATGTTCCAGAGCAGGAAGGTCCTGGCCGGCATCTCCAGCGTTCCGGCGACCGGGTTGAGGAAGGTCCGCACCACCGGGATGAAACGGGCCATCACCACGGCCTTGGCCGGGCCGAAACGGTTGAAGTACTCCTCCGCCTTGTCCACGTGGCTGCGCTTGAACAGCCGCGAGTTCGGCCTGTCGAAGAGCCGTCCGCCGACCTTCGCGCCCAGCAGGTGACCGAGCTGCGCCCCCGCGACCGCGCAGAGCGGGGTCGCCAGCAGCAGCGTGCCGATCGACATCTGCGTGCCGAGCAGCGCCTTGCCCGCGCCGGACGCGGCCACGCCGCCGAGGATCAGCAGCGAGTCACCCGGCAGGAAGAAGCCGATGAGCAGGCCGGTCTCGGCGAAGACGATCGCGAGCAGCCCGACGGTGCCGACCTGCCCGATCAGCGCCTTGGCGTCCAGCGGGTTGAGCGCGAGAAACTGATTCACCCGCGCAGAGTAGCGGGCCGGGGTTTCCCTACGGTGCGCTACCCCGGCCGCGCAAGGACCTAGGTCACCTCACGTCGAGCCGTCCGACGGGATGAACCCGTTGCCCTGGAGTGCGAGAATGGCGCCGGTGCCCGGTCGTCGTCGCCCGGCGTAGCCACCCACTACATGCGTAGACGCCCACCGACAGGAGCGGATTCGAATGCCTATCGCAACGCCCGAGGTCTACAACGAGATGCTCGACCGGGCCAAGGCAGGCAAGTTCGCCTACCCGGCCATCAACGTCACCTCTTCGCAGACCCTGCACGCCGCGCTGCGTGGTTTCGCCGAGGCCGAGAGCGACGGCATCATCCAGATCTCGACCGGCGGTGCCGAGTTCCTCGGCGGCCAGTACAACAAGGACATGGTGACCGGCGCCGTCGCGCTCGCCGAGTTCGCGCACATCGTGGCGGCGAAGTACGACATCACCGTCGCGCTGCACACCGACCACTGCCCCAAGGACAAGCTGGACGGCTACGTCCGCCCGCTGCTGGCGGTATCCGCCGAGCGCGTGGCGCGTGGCGAGAACCCGCTGTTCCAGTCGCACATGTGGGACGGCTCCGCGGAGACCCTGGCCGACAACCTCGCCATCGGCGAGGAACTGCTGGCCCAGGCCCGCGCCGCGAAGATCATCCTCGAGGTCGAGATCACCCCGACCGGTGGCGAGGAGGACGGTGTCTCGCACGAGATCAACGACTCCCTCTACACCACGGTCAACGACGCCGTCCGCACGGCGGAGGCCCTGGGCCTGGGCGAGAAGGGCCGCTACCTGCTGGCCGCGTCCTTCGGCAACGTCCACGGCGTCTACAAGCCGGGCAACGTCGTCCTGAAGCCGGAGCTGCTGCGTGAGCTGCAGGACGCGATCGGCAAGCAGTACGGCAAGACGGACCCGTTCGACTTCGTCTTCCACGGCGGCTCGGGCTCCTCGGTCGAGGAGATCGAGACGGCGCTGGAGAACGGCGTCGTGAAGATGAACCTGGACACCGACACCCAGTACGCGTTCACGCGTCCGGTGGTGGACCACATGTTCCGCAACTACGACGGTGTGCTGAAGGTCGACGGCGAGGTCGGCAAGAAGAACACGTACGACCCGCGCACCTGGGGCAAGCTGGCCGAGGCCGGCATGGCCGCGCGCGTCACCGAGGCGGCGAAGCAGCTGCGCTCCGCGGGCAACAAGCTGAAGTAGCAGCTAAGGCGCTAGCTGTAGTTGCACTATCAGGGGCGCGAGGCTCTGCTTGATCAA
Organism: Streptacidiphilus sp. MAP12-20; assembly: GCF_041262525.1. Taxonomy (NCBI): domain Bacteria; kingdom Bacillati; phylum Actinomycetota; class Actinomycetes; order Kitasatosporales; family Streptomycetaceae; genus Streptacidiphilus; species Streptacidiphilus sp. MAP12-20. Next base: position 144,936 of record NZ_JBGCCK010000013.1, on the reverse strand, counting down.
CTGCGCGCGCGAGCAACCACCGGCATGCGGATGGCCCTGCTCGTTCGGCGAGTCACCACACAGGGTGGCTTGTCGCGCAGTTCCTCGCGCCCCTTCGGGCTGTTGCAGGGCGGTGACATCAGCCCGACAGATCCATGATTTTCCGTTGACAGGATTCTCTCATCGCACCGAGCGGCAACCGCGGCTCCGGCAACGCGACCACGACCACCGGAGAGGCACCTGCCATGTCTGTTCGCCACCGCCGCACCGCCGCAGCCATCGTCGTCGCCGCAGTCACCGCCGCCGGCGCCCTCGCGCCGGCCCTCGCCAGCGCTGCCCCGCACGCCGCCTCCGCCGCCGCGCCGGCGTTCCTGCACGTGCCTGCGAGCAACGGTCTGACGATCAGCAACGGCTCGCCGTGGGTCCTCGAGAACGGCACGTGGGTCAACTTCCGCACCGACGTCCGTGACCTCGCCTGGAACCGGAGCGGCACCAAGGCCGCGTTCGTCGACAGCCAGGGCAACCTCGACGTCGCGAACCCGAACGGCAGCGGCCGCGTCGTCGTCGGCAAGAACCCCGGTGGTCAGACCTGGTCGCACCCGACCTGGCAGATCGCCAAGGCCTACGGCGTCGGCATCCCCGCGAAGGACGACCTGATCTTCGTCGCCTCGAAGGGCGGCACCACCCGCCTGGAGACCGTTCCCGCCACCGCCCACAACGCCACGCCGACACAGCTGCCCCTGAACGGCTACTTCGGCGAGCCCGGGGCTCCGCTGCCGACGACCGGCAACAACTGGCCGAGCGGGAACGGCGACTACGGCACGATCGTCTACGACAACCCCCACACCGGTGAGGTCTACATCCGCGACGACTACCTGCGTCAGATGGGCGGAGCCGTCGTCAAGGGCTCCGAGCCCGCGCTCTCCCCGAGCGGCGACGAGATCGTCTTCGTCCGCTCCGTCGGCGGCCACGACCACATCTTCGAGTTCAACTACGCCTCCCCGAAGCCGGTGATCCAGGACCTCACGCCGCACGCCACCACCAACTACACCGAGCCGGTGTTCTCCGCCAACGGCGCGAGCATCGCCTTCCGCACCCCGACCGGCATCGACGTGATGCCCGACCACGGTCGCGGCGCTCCGGTCAAGGTCTCCAGCTTCGTCGGCCTCCCCGCCTACCGCGGCTGATGACCGAACCCGCTGCCCGGAACCGTCACGGACGGTTCCGGGCAGCGGCTGTCAGGAGGCTCTGCCGGAGACGCCCAGTTCGGGCAGGTCGTGGCCCATCCGGTCCCGCTTGGTGCGCAGGTAGGCGATGCTGTGCGCGGTCGGCGTGACGTAGAGCGGGACCCGCTCCACCACGTCGATGCCGAAGCGGGTCAGCGAATCCACCTTGTCCGGGTTGTTGGAGAGCAGCCGGATCGAGTGGACGTCCAGGTCGGTGAGGATCTGCGCGGCCATCCGGTAGTCCCGCGCGTCCGCAGGCAGGCCGAGCGCGGAGTTGGCGTCGACGGTGTCGAAGCCGGCGTCCTGGAGGGCGTAGGCGCGCAGCTTGGCCAGCAGGCCGATGCCGCGGCCCTCGTGCCCGCGCAGGTAGAGGATGACGCCCGCGCCCTCCGCCGCCACCGCCGCCATCGCGGTGTCCAGCTGCGGCCCGCAGTCGCAGCGCAGCGAGCCCCAGGCCTCGCCGGTGAGGCACTCGGAGTGCACCCGTACCAGTAGCCGGTCCTGGCCGCGGACCGGACCGAGGGTCAGCGCGACCTGTTCCTCGCCCTGCAGCACGCCGCGGTATCCCCAGGCGGTGAAGGCCCCGTGCACGGTGGGTATCAGCGCGCGGGCCGCGCAGTCGAGGGCGCCGCCGCCCGACTCGCCGAGCGCCTCCGCCTGCCGCTGCGGCGCGGAGCCGGGCTCCGCCTCCCGCCGGGCCTCGGCGCGGACCGCCATCAGGATCAGGCCCATGCTGTTCTGGCCCTTGCCGCCGCAGCCGCCCCAGAAGGTGTCCTCGTCGTCCCCGGCGACCAGCTCGGCGGCGCCGGTGGCCAGCAGCTGCCCGCGCAGCTCGGAGTCGCGGAACTTCTCCTCCACCAGCCGGCGCATCAGCGCCACCTTGGTCTCCTCCCAGTCCGCCCGCTCGGGAGCCCGGGAGGCGTGCAGGGCGTGGGCGACCGACGGGTATCTGCGGCCGTCGAGGTGGACCGGGGCGGGGAAGGAGTTGTCCAGGAACTCCCAGGGACCGACGAAACTGTCGATCACGGCCGGCTGCTGCTGCTCAGTGCTCATCCGTGGCATGACCTGCTCCCAGATTGGGACGTGGCTGGCGGTGCGGCGGGCACCCTGGCACTCACTCCGAAGCCGGCTGCCAGGGTGGCGTCTGGCCCCAGGACCAGACCGGCACGTCGGCCGCGTCGATCGGGGGTGGGTTGTCTCCGGAGTAGATCAGCGCCATCCGGCTGCCCCACTCGATGTAGTACAGGAACACCGCGCGGAACTCGGGGTCGCTGGGCAGGCCCACCTCGTCGGCGGTGTCGGCGAGCAGCGTGGTCCACCGCCGCCGCTGCTCCTCGGTGATGTGGCGGCCGAGGTGCCGGCTGGCCATGTGCGGGTGGCCGCCGCGGCTCTCGCTGTAGGCGGTCCCGCCGCCGAAGACCTCGGCCAGCCAGAGTGCGACGTGCTTGGGGTGCTCCTTGTCCATCCCGGCGAAGACCGGGGCGAGCAGCGGGTCCTGCATCACGTGGCCGTAGAAGACCGTGGTCAGCTTCTGCAGAGCATCGAGCCCGCCGGCCCATTCCAGGATCGTGGGGGTCGTCTTCTCCGTCATGACTGCTCCTCTCCCGCCGCCTTGCCGATGCCATGGACGTCGGTGACGGTGTAGTGCTGCATCTCCTCGATGCTGTTGAAGAAGGGCTTGACCGCGGCGAAGAAGGCCGGGAAGTGCTCGCCCCCGCGGAAGCCCTCGATGTGGTCCTTCACGGAGGTCCAGCGGATCCGGAGGATGTAGCGGTCGGGCTCCTCCTCGCACCGGCTGAGCTCGTAGTCGATGCACTGCGGGGCGGCGGCCAGGGACTCGGCCGCCTTGCGGTAGCCGGCGAGGAACTCGTCGTGGCCCTCTGCGGCGATGCGGTAGCGGATGTACTCGACGGTGGATGTCACGAAGGTAACCCCTTGCTCATCGGTCCGAACCAAAATAGTGAGTGAGAGTCTGTAATCATGATTACGTTGTTGCGGGCCTTGGTGCAACCGCTTCGGTCGTACTCGCCCGATAAGGGTGATCGACCGCCGGTCATCCGGTGACGCGGTAGCGCTGGATCAGCGCGGCGGCCATCGAGCCCTCGCCCAGGCCCGCCGAGACCCGCTTCACCGACTGGGCTCTCGCGTCCCCGGCGGCGAAGACCCCGGGGATGCTCGTCTCCAGCGGGTAGGGGGCGCGCTCCAGGCTCCACTCGGTGGGCACCTCGCCGCCGTTGGCGACCAGGTCGGAGCCGGTGAGCACGAAGCCGTGGGCGTCTCGCTCCACCACGTCCTCCAGCCAGTCGGTGTGCGGGCGGGCGCCGATGAAGAGGAAGACGAAGCCGGTCTCCTCCTGGCTCAGCAGGCCGGTGGCGGCGTCGTGGACCACGATCCGCTCCAGCCGCTCCTCGCCCAGGAACTCCCTGACAGTCGCGCGCAGCCGGACTGCGATGTTCGGGGTGCGGTCGATCTCGTCCACCAGGTACGGCGACATCTTGGCGACCAGCGAGTCGCCGCGGACCAGCAGGGTGACCTCGGCGGCGTACTTGGCCAGCCGGATCGCGGCCAGGCCGGCCGTGTTCGCGCCGCCGACCACGAAGACCTGGAGGCCCAGGCAGGCCTGGGTCTCGGTGGTGGCCAGTCCGTAGTAGAGCCCCGCGCCCTCGAACCGCTCCGCGCCGAGTGCGTCGAGGCGGTTGTAGCTGATCCCCGGGGAGAGCAGTACCGTCTCCGCGCTGGTCTCGGAGCCGTCGGCGAGGGTGAGGATCTTCGCCGGGTCCTCCCGGCGCAGCGCGACCACCTCGGCCGGGCAGAGCAGCTCCGCGCCGAAACCCAGCGCCTGCACCGCCGCGCGGCGGGCCAGCTCCTGGCCGGAGAGTCCCGAGGGAAAGCCCAGATAGTTCTCGATGTGCCCGGCGCTGCGGGCCTGCCCGCCCGGCCGCGCGGCGTCGACGACCAGGGTGCGCAGTCCGTCGGAGGCGGCGTAGACGGCGGCGGCCAGACCGGCCGGGCCCGCGCCGACGATCACGCACTCGTAGTGCGGCAGCGTCGAGGCGTCGCCGCGCCCGAGGCGTGCGGCGAGCTCCTGCTCGTCAGGGGCGGAGAGCACCTCGCCGTCGAGCAGCGCCACCAGCGGCAGGGCCGCCCCGTTCGACCGGGCCAGCAGCCGACCGGTCTCCGAGTCGTGCGGGGTCTCCAGCGGGTCGCGCAGCTGGTGCGGGCGGCCGTTGCGGGTCAGGAAGTCGCGCACGGCCCGGGTGGCGGGGGAGGAGGCGTGCCCGATCACCTCGATCCTGCGGCGGACCGGGCGGCGGCCGGCCGACCATTCGTCGAGCAGCCGGTCCAGCACCGGGTAGAGCAGGTCCTCGGGCGGTCCCCAGGGCTTGAGCAGGTAGTGGTCGAGGCGGGAGTGGTTGATCCCGGTGAGCGCGGTCTCCAGCTCGGCGTAGGCGGTCAGCAGCACCCGGCGCGAGCCGGGGAACCTGGCCAGCGCCTCGACCAGGAACTGGACGCCGGTGATGTCGGGCATCCGCTGGTCCACCAGGAAGAGCGCGGGCTCCTGACGCCGCTCGTCCAGCTGGTCGAGCGCGCGCATCGCCTCCTTGCTGGAGCCGACGGTGAGGATCCGGTACCGGTCCGCGTAGGCCTTGCGCAGGTCACGGCGGATGGCCCGGAGCACCTGCGGATCGTCGTCCACGGCAAGGATGACCGGCTTGGACCCCGGCCTGTCACTCTCGGGCGGGTCCGGCTCCCTCGATCCCCGGCTCATGCAGCCCTCCCTGGTGGGTGCGCCTGGATTTCGAAGGATAGACGCGGCAGGGACACCGTGGTCCGATCCCCAGGATATCTCCCGATGATCGCCCATACTTCGTGAAGTCCCGTTAGAACATCATCGAATGACGGCACATCACTAAGTCGCCCCGGACCCCTTTGACGGCAATCCCGATGCGGCGCAGCGTAGGTGAGGGCCGGGACGCCCCCGGGGCCGATCGTGTAATCCGAGGGAGGGCTCGATGAGCAAGAGAATTCTGGTCGTGGTTTCGGAGCACGGTTACTGGGCCGAGGAACTGATCGGCCCGGTCTCCCAGTTCGACGACCGCGGCTACGAGGTCGTCTTCGCGACGCCGACCGGAAAGCGTGCGCACGCGCTGCCGCCCAGTCTGGACGAGAACTTCATCGACCCGCCGCTGGGCCGCTCGGTCACCTCGGCCGAGAACGCCAAACTGGGCCGGGAGTTCGAAGCGTCCACCCGGCTGGACAACCCGCTCGATCTCAGCTCCTGGCTGCCGGAGCGCCCCTACACCAGCGACGCCGGCTACCTGCCCGCGCTGGAGCAGTACCACCGCGACCTGGACCGGGTCGCCGAGGACATCGCCGGCTACGACGCGCTGCTCATCGTGGGCGGCAGCGGGCCGATCGTGGACCTGGCCAACAACGAGCGCGCGCACGGCCTGATCCTGGCGTTCCTGCGGGCCGACAAGGTGGTGGCCGCCGAGTGCTACGGCGTCGCCTGCCTGGCCTTCGCCCGGGACTGGAGCGACCGGAAGAGCATCATCTGGGGCAAGCACGTCACCGGTCACTGCAAGGAGTACGACTACAAGGACGGCACCGGATTCCTCGGGACCGATTTCGTCATGGGCCCGCCGCCGTATCCGCTGGAGTACATCCTGCGCGACGCCACCGGACCCGACGGGGCCTACCACGGCAACTTCGGCAAGCCGGTCTCGGTGATCGTCGACTACCCGTTCGTGACCGGACGTTCGACGCCGGACTCCTACCTCACGGGCCAGAAGATTGTCGAGGTCCTGGAGAGTGGACTGATCCGGTACGGCTGGTGAGGAAATGACTTCCAGGGCCTCCAGGGCGGGAAAGTTCAAACTCATCGAGCAGTTCCGGGCCGACGGTCTCGGGCTCATGTTCGGGAATCCGGGCACGGTCGAACAGGGATTCCTGGACGCCGCCGATCTCGATCCCGAATTCCGCTACATCCTCTCCCTCCAGGAGACGGTGGCCGCCGGAATCGCCGACGGCTACGCCCGGGCCACCGGCGGTGCGGCGCTGCTGCAACTGCACTCCGGCGTCGGGCTCGGCAACGGCATCGGCATGCTCTACCAGTCGCTGCGCGGGCACACCCCGCTGGTCGTCGTGGCCGGCGACGCGGGCGTGCGCTTCGACGCGATGGACGCGCAGATGGCCTGCGACCTGGTCGCCATGGCCAAGCCGGTCACCAAGTACGCGACGCGGGTGACCGATCCGGCCTCGCTGCTGCGTACCATCCGGCGCGCGGTGAAGATCGCGCTCACCCCGCCGCAGGGCCCGGTCTTCGTCGCGCTGCCCATGGACGTGCTGGACGCGCCCAACGAGGAGCCGGTGCTGCCCACCGTCGTGCCCCGCACCGACAGCCTGCCCTCCCCGGCGGCCGTCGGTGCGGCGGCCGCCCTGCTCGCGGACGCCGAACGGCCGCTGCTGCTGGTCGGCGACGGCGTCCATCTCGCGGGCGCGCAGGCCGAGTTGGCCCGGGTCGCGGAGCTGCTTGGCGCGGACGTCTGGGAGGTCGACGCCTCCGAGGTCAACCTGCCGGCCTCGCACCCGTTGCGGCGCGGGATGACCGGGCACATGTTCGGCGAGCACAGCGCCGGTCTGGTGCGCGAGGCGGACGCGGTGCTGATCGTCGGCACCTACGTCTTCCCCGAGGTCTTCCCCGAGCTCGTCTCGCCGTTCAGGGCGGACGCCAGGATCGTCCACGTCGACCTCAACACCTACGAGATCGCCAAGAACCATCCGGTCGACCTGGGCATCGCCGCCGACCCGCGGGCCACCCTGGCCGCGCTGGCCGGGGCGCTGACCGGGCGGATGAGCCCGGCGCGACGGACGGCGGCCGCACGCCGGCTGGCGGCACGCGTCGCCGAGCGGCAGGCCGCGCCCGCGGTCCAGCCGGGCCCGGACGCGAGCGCGTTCGAGCTGTTCCTGCACCGGATCGCCCAGCGCACCGGGGGCGACCTGGTCGTCTTCGACGAGGCGCTGACCAACTCCCCGCTGGTCAGCCGCTATCTGCCGCCCGAGCGTCCCGGCGACTACCACCTGACCCGTGGCGGCTCGCTCGGCGTCGGCCTGCCCGGAGCGGTCGGCGCGAAGCTGGCGCACCCGGAGCGGACCGTCATCGGCTTCGCCGGGGACGGCGGCTCGATGTACACCTACCAGGCCCTGTGGACGGCGGTCCGGCACGGCGTCGGCGCCAAGTTCGTGGTCTGCAACAACCGCAAGTACCGGCTGCTGGACGACAACATCGACCAGTACTGGCGCGAGCGCGGCATCCCCGCGCACCCCTTCCCCTCCTCCTTCGACCTGTCCCACCCGGAGCTCGACTTCGCCGGGCTGGCCCGCGCGCTGGGCGCCCAGGGACTGCGACTGGAGAAGCCCGGCGAGGCGGCGGCCGCCGCCGACCGGATGCTCGACCACCCCGGCCCGTTCCTGGTCGACGTCGACATCCGGATCTGAGAGACCCCCCCTACTTTCGAAGGAGGCCCGCCGTGCCCGCTGTGCCCGACTCTGGCCCGAAGGCTCTGACCGAGGCGGCGATCCACGACTTCGCGGTCGCCTGGTACGTCGCCCTCGACCGCCACGTCCCGCTCGCCGAGACGCTCGGATTCCTGCACCCGGAGCTGGAGTTCGGCGTCCCCGAGGACACCTTCCGCGGCCACGACGGCTTCGCCCGCTGGTACGCGGCGGTGACGAAGCGTTTCTTCGACGAGGTGCACACCGTCACCAAGGTCGAGCCCGACCTCTCCGGCCCGGCCGACGGCCCGGTCACCGTGCGTGTCTTCGTCAACTGGCAGGCCAGGATCTGGAACCCGCCGGCCGACCGCAGCGAGTGGCTCGGCTTCGACGCTGACCAGACCTGGACGGTCGTGGCAGGCCCGAACGGCCCGCTCATCCGCAGCTACGCCGTCAACGCCCTCGATCCGATGCCGGGGTCGGGCTCGCTGTGACCCCGATCCAAACCCCGATCCAGACCCCGACCGAGAGCTGAGAGGACCGGCCATGACAGCTGTGACCCGTGCCCGCGTCGAGGCGGCCTACCAGGCGCTCGGCAGCGGCGACCGGAGCAAGATCACCGAGTACTACGCGGAGGACCTGCGCTGGCTGGTCCCCGGCAACCACCCGCTCGCGGGCTGGTACGAGAGCCTGGACGCCTTCCTGGACATGATGGCCACCGCGGGCAAGCTCACCGGCGGCAGCTTCCGGATGGACCGCGAGGTCGTCATGGTCGGCGACGACTGCTCCGCCGACGTCTGCCACAACTACGGCCTGCGCGCGGGCGCACCGGAGGACAGCCAGTCCCCGTACGACCGGCTGGACGTGACCGTCTTCCACTTCATGCGCTGGCGCGACGGCCGGATCGTCGAGGGCCACGACGGCCTGATGGGCGACGACGCCGCCGCCTTCAGCCAGTTCTGGGCGCCCTTCCGCCCCGGCGGCATCCGCTACTGACCTGCACCCCTGACACCGACCCCCCGAAACGCGAGAGGCGATGGCTATGGACGCGCGCGAAGTGCTCAGCAAGTACTACGAGTTCGCGAACAAGGGCGACTGGGACAGCTGGTGCGACCTGTTCACCGAGGACATGGTCATGGACGAGCAGCTGGCCGGCCACATCGAGGGGCTCGCGACGCTGCGCACCATGATGACCGGGATGGACAAGATGTACCGGGTCTTCCAGAACCACCCGGTGCGCTTCCTGGTCGACGGCGAGGACGCGGCCGCCGTCTCTCACCTGGTCGCCGAGAGCATGACCGGCAAGCCGGTCGAGGCCGAGGTCATGAACTACTTCAAGATCGTCGGCGGAAGGATCGCCTATATGGCCAACTACCACGACACCGTGCCCTTCCAGGTGCTCTCGCAGGTATGACCGTCCGTCGGCTGTGCCTTTGACAGATCTGGGAGGAGACCCGAGATGACAGCCGCAAAGGAGTACGACTACGTCGTCGTAGGGGCGGGCGCGGCGGGCAGCGTGCTGGCCGCCCGTCTCAGCGAGGACCCGGACACCACCGTCCTGGTGCTGGAGGCCGGCGGGAACGTGATCCCGCCCGAGGTCGACGACCCCTCGGTCTGGTACAAGCTGCTGGGCAGCTCCATCGACTGGGGCTACACCACCGTGCCGCAGCCGGGCCTGGACGGCCGCAGCGTCTACGAGCCGCGCGGCAAGGCCCCCGGCGGCAGCAGCAACCTCTACATCATGATGCACATCCGGGGCCACGCCTCGGACTTCGACAACTGGGCCTACCAGGGCGCGGCGGGCTGGTCCTACCAGGACGTGCTGCCGTACTTCGCGCTCGCCGAGGCGCAGGAGGACGTGACCGCGCCGACCACCGGCACCGCCGGGCCGCAGCGGATCACCAACGCCTCGCGGCACGAGCCCAACCCGGCCTCGCGGGTCTTCATCGACGCGGCGGTGGAGCTGGGGCACAAGGAGATCGCCGACTTCAACATCGACGGTCCAGGACGCGGTCTCTTCGGCACCGGCTGGCACCACCTCGACGTCGCCGACGGCCGCCGCCAGGGCTCGCTCGCCTCCTACCTGGAGCCGGCCCTGACCCGTCCCAACCTGACGCTGCGCTCCGCCGCGCAGACGACCCGGCTGCTCTTCGAGGGCGACCGCTGCGTCGGCGCGGAGTACGTCCAGTCCGCGCAGCCCGCCCCTGGCGGCGGGCGGATCGTCGAGGACGCGCGCGGCGAGGCCGCACCCGAGGGGGTGCACCGGGTCCGGGCCCGGCGCGAGGTGATCGTCGCGGCGGGCGCGATCGAGTCGCCCAAGCTGCTGCTGCTCTCCGGCATCGGCGCGCCCGACCAGCTGCGCCGGTTCGACATCCCGGTCCGGGCCGCCGTGCCGGGGGTCGGCGAGAACTTCCACAACCACGTGCTGACCGGTCTGATGGCCGAGGTCCGCCAGGAGCTCGCGCCGCCGCACCAGAACCTCTCCGAGAGCGCGCTCTTCCTGGCCTCCCGGCCGGGACTGCCCGCGCCGGACCTGCAGATCGCGTTCGTGCACGTGCCCTTCGACGTGATCGTGGGCCAGTCCCACCCGAACACGGTGAGCATCCTGCCTGGCGTGGTCCGCCCGGTCTCCCGGGGCTGGATCCGGCTGGCCGGACGCGACCCGCTGGCCGCGCCGCTGATCAACCCGAACTACTTCGGCGACCGCTGGGACCTCGACCGCATGGTCCAGGCCGTCGAGCTGGCCAGAGAGATCTTCGGCACCACGGCCTTCTCCTCGCTGTACAAGCAGGAGCTCCAACCGGGCCCGGAGGTCGGCGACCGCGAGGCGCTGCGCGCCTGGGTCAGGCGCAGTGCCGAGAGCTACCACCACCAGGCCGGCTCCTGCCGGATGGGCATCGACGACCTGTCGGTGGTCGACCCCGAGCTGCGGGTGCACGGAGTCGAGGGACTGCGCGTGGTCGACGCCTCCGTGATGCCGGCGGTGCCGTCCGGGAACTGCCACGCCGCGATCGTGATGATCGCCGAGCGGGCGGCCGATCTGATCAAGGGGGTGTCCCGTGTCTGACGCCGTGCTCGCGCCGGGCCCGCTCAGCGGGCAGCGGATCGCGGTCCTGATGGAGAGCGACTACTACGAGCCGGAGATCTTCTACTACCAGCACCGCTTCGCCGAGGAGGGCGCGCAGGTCGACTTCCTCACCCGGCTCTGGGGTGCGCAGTCGATCACTTTCTCCGGCCACGAGTACCGCGCGCCCTTCGTCGTGGAGCGCAGCTTCGAGGGCCTCTCCGAAGCCGAACTGCGCAGCTACGGCGCGGTGATCGTGCCCTCCGGCATGGTCGCCGACCGGCTCCGTTACACCGAGGACGTGGACCGGCTCGCCCCGGCCACCGAACTGCTGCGGCGGGCGTTCGAGGCGCCGGGCGTGCTCACCGGCGTGATCTGCCACGGCATGTGGCTGGCCGCCTCGATCCCGGAGCAGGTCCGGGGCCGCAAGGTCGTCTGCCACAACAACCTGATCGGCGACATCAGGAACATGGGCGCGAACTACGTGGACGAGGACGTGGTCGTCGACGGCGACCTGGTCACCGGCCGGACCGGGGCGCACCACCACCTCTTCGCGCGCCGGATCATCGAGCTGCTGGCGGCCCGTGGCGGTGCCCGGTGATGCGCTGGTCGCATGTCGGGCTCAACTGCCGGGACCAGAAGGCCACCGAGGAGTTCTACACCCGCTGGTTCGGCTTCGACCGGGCCAGGGTGGTCGACCTGGGCGACTCGGAGATCGTCTTCCTGCGCCGGGGCGAGGCCTATCTGGAGCTCTTCCCGGCCGCTCCGCCGGTTGCGGCCGCCGCGCTGAACGACGGCCCGGCCGCGCCCGGACAGATGCGCCACCTGGCGTTCCAGACCGAGGACGTGGACGCCTTCCTCGCCGGGATGGGTGAGGCGGCAGAGATCACCCTGGGCCCGCTGGGCTTCGACGACTTCATCTGCGGCTGGCGCAGCGTGTGGCTGCGCGACCCGGACGGCGTGATCGTCGAGATCAGCCAGGGCTTCCAGGACGACGCAGTGCCGGACCAAGCAGTGCCGGACCAAGCAGTGCGAGAGCGAACCGACGGAAGGAGCACGTCATGACGGACACGGCGAACTTCACCTTCTCCGACACGATCGCCGGCTACATCGACCACTTCGACGCGGAGCAGCGGCTGCTGAAGATGCACACGGCGGACGGCCGGGCCTTCACCGTCTCGCTGAGCGAGGAGCCGAGCGCCGAGCTGGTCCGCAACCTGGGCGAGCCCTACATCGACGCCTCCGGGCACATCGACGAGATGCTCTCGCCGGGCCGCTTCCTCTTCGTCTACGGGATCTTCTACCCGAAGTCCGACCAGGTGCACTGCGCCGCCAAGCGGCTGGTTTTCCTCGGTCGCGGGGCGGAGGAGTTCCGTTTCGAGGAGACCGGCTGGTGGGTGCGCCAGATCGAGCAGCTGGCCTCGTTCTACCGCAAGGCCCAGTTCCCCGAGGGTGAGGTGGACTTCGACGAGTACCGCACCGAGGTCAGGCTCGGCGGCGAGAAGGGCTCCAGCCACGTGCAGGAGACCGACACCATCTCCCGGCTGGTCTACGGGATGGCCTCGGCCTACCTGCTCACCGGCAAGGACGAGTATCTGGAGGTCGCCGAGCGCGGCACCGAGTACCTGCGGAAGCACATGCGCGTGGTCGACCAGGAGGACGACGTCGTCTACTGGTACCACGGCGTCAGCATCGACGGGGCGAGCGAGCGGAAGCTGTTCAGCTCGGAGTTCTCCGACGACTACGACGCGATCCCGATGTACGAGCAGATCTACGCGCTGGCCGGCCCGATCCAGACCTACCGCATCACCGGCGACCCGCAGATCAAGGCCGACGCCGACGCCACCATCCGGCTCTTCGAGAAGTTCTTCCACGACCCGGAGCTCGGCGGCTACTACTCGCACGTCGACCCGATCCTGTTCAGCGCCGCGCACGAGTCGCTGGGCGAGAACAAGGAGCGGAAGAACTGGAACTCGGTCGGCGACCACGCCCCCGCGTACCTGATCAACCTCTACCTCGCCACCGGCGAGCAGAGCTACGCGGACTTCCTGGAGCAGACCTTCGACACCATCGTCGAGCACTTCCCCGACTACAAGACCTCCCCGTTCGTCCAGGAGCGCTTCCACCGCGACTGGTCGCACGACACCGAGCACGGCTGGCAGCAGAACCGCGCGGTCGTCGGCCACAACCTGAAGATCGCCTGGAACCTGATGCGGATGAACTCCCTCCGGTCCAAGCCCGAGTACGCGGAGCTCGCCGGCCAGATCGCCGAGCTGATGCCGGTCGCCGGCAGCGACCAGCAGCGCGGCGGCTGGTACGACGTCGTCGAGCGGCTCAAGAGCGACGGCGAGGACCACCACCGCTTCGCCTGGCACGACCGCAAGGCCTGGTGGCAGCAGGAGCAGGCGATCCTGGCCTACCTGATCCTCAACGGGGTCTCCGGGAAGCCGGCCTACGAGCGCGAGGCGCGCCAGGCCGAGGCCTTCTACAACGCCTTCTTCCTCGACCACGACGAGGGAGCCGTCTACTTCAACGTGCTGGCCGGCGGCATGCCGTACCTGCTGGGCACGGAGCGGCTCAAGGGCAGCCACTCGATGAGCATGTACCACTCCGCCGAGCTCTGCTACCTCGCGGCGGTCTACAACAACCTGCTGATCCGCGGCCGGGAGATGGACTTCTACTTCAAGCCCACCCCCAACGGCCTGCCCGGCCGGGTGCTGCGCGTCTCCCCCGACCTGCTGCCGACCGGTTCGGTGCGGATCAGCTCGGTGGAGATCGAGGGCAAGGAGCACAGCGACTTCGACGCCGAGGCCATGACCGTGACGCTGCCCGAGGGCGACGACCGGGTCAAGGTCAAGGTCCGGCTCACCCCGGTGGCCGGTCCGGACGGGAGTGCGTGATGACGCTCGACCTCAAGACCCGCAACAGCCGCAAGGGCACGGTGGCGGAGCTCAGCGGCGAGATCGACAGCGCCACGTCGACCGGGCTGCTGGACCAGCTGCTGCCGCTGCTCGGCGAGGCGAAGGGCAAGAGCCTCGTCATCGACCTGGGCAAGGTGGAGTACGTCTCCAGCGCCGGGCTGCGCACGCTGCTCGTGGTCTACCGCGAGGCGCAGCGTGCCTCCGCCACCGTGCGACTGACCGGGCTCAGCGAGGAGCTGCGGTTCGTCATGTCGGTCACCGGCTTCCTCGACTTCTTCGAGGAGTCCGGCACGGTCAGTGAACCGAGCACCGTCAGCAGGGCGCTGCGATGAGCGCGACGGAGGCGGTGCACCGGATCGACTCCTACCCGACCCATCGGATCGGCGACTTCGGCGTGCGGGCCGGCCGCCCCTTCCCGCTCGGGGCCACGCTGGTCCCGGGCGGGGTGAACTTCGCCGTCTACTCGGACCAGGCCACCGCGATGACGCTGGTGCTCTTCAAGCGCGGCGAGGTCGAGCCCTACGCCGAGCTGGAGTACCCGGAGGAGTTCCGCACCGGCAGCATCTTCTCGATGACGGTCTTCGGCCTCGACCACGAGAACATCGAGTACGGCTACCGGGCCGACGGTCCCTTCGACCCGGCCCGCGGCCACCGCTTCGACCCGCGCAAGGTGCTCAGCGACCCGTACGCGCGGATCATCGCCGGGCGGGACGTGTGGGGCAAGGCGCCGGACCGCTCGGACCCGTACCAGTACCGGGCCAGAATCGGCCTGGACGACTTCGACTGGGGCGGCGACACCCCGCCCCGGATCCCGACCGAGGACCTGGTCGTCTACGAGGCCCACGTCCGCGGCTTCACCCGCCACCCCTCCTCGGGGGTGGCGGCCCCGGGCACCTTCGCCGGGCTGCGCGAGAAGATCCCGTACCTCAAGGAGCTCGGGGTCAACTGCGTGGAGCTGATGCCGATCTTCGAGTTCGACGAGTGGGACAACCCCAACAGCCACCCGGAGACGGGTCAGCCGCTGCTCGACTACTGGGGCTACAACACCGTCGCGTACATGGCCCCCAAGGCCGGCTACGCGGCCACCGGCCGCTGGGGCATGCAGGCGGACGAGTTCCGCACGCTGGTCAAGGACCTGCACGCGGCCGGGATCGAGGTCATCCTCGACGTGGTCTTCAACCACACCGCCGAGGGCAACGAGCAGGGCCCGACCATCTCGTTCCGCGGCCTGGACAACGCCACCTACTACATGCTGACCGGCGAGGGTTACTACTACAACTTCAGCGGCACCGGGAACACCGTCAACTGCAACCACCCGGTGGTGCGCGAGTTCGTGCTGAACTGCCTGCGGCACTGGGTGGCCGACTTCCACGTGGACGGCTTCCGCTTCGACCTGGCCGCGATCCTGGGCCGGGCCGAGGACGGCACCCCGTTGGCCAACCCGCCGCTGCTGGAGCTGCTGGCCTTCGATCCGGTGCTGCGCAACGCCAAGCTGATCGCCGAGGCCTGGGACGCGGGCGGGCTCTACGAGGTGGGCAACTTCCCCGCCTACGGCCGCTGGGCGGAGTGGAACGGCAAGTACCGGGACACGGTCCGGCGCTTCCTCAAGGGCGACAGCGGCATGGTGCCCGAACTCGCCACCAGGATCGCCGGCTCGCCGGACCTGTACGCGGGGCGCGGCACCCACGCCTCGATCAACTTCCTCACCGCGCACGACGGCTTCACCCTCGCCGACCTGGTCAGCTACAACGACAAGCACAACGAGGCCAACGCCGAGCACAACGGCGACGGCGCCAACGACAACAACAGCTGGAACTGCGGGGCCGAGGGGCCGACCGACGACCCGGGCGTCAACGCGCTCCGGCTGCGGCAGGCCAAGAACGCCCTCGCCATCCTGCTCACCAGCCAGGGCGTACCGATGCTGCTGGCCGGGGACGAGTTCGGCCGCACCCAGCAGGGCAACAACAACACCTACTGCCAGGACAACGAACTCTCCTGGCTCGACTGGGACATGACCGAGCGCAACGCGGAACTGCTGGAGTTCACCCGGCAGCTGATCGCGCTGCGGGCGGCCCACCCGGTGCTACGCGTCCCCGAGCACCCCTACGGCGACGTGCCCGAGGGCGACGTGATGCCGGACATCAGCTGGCACGGCGAGTGGGCCTGGCAGCCCGACTGGTCCGAGTACAGCCGCCTGCTGGCCGTCATGCGGACCTCGGTCGGCGACAGCGACTGCGTCTACACCGCGATGAACGCGCACTGGGACGCGCACGACCTGGAGCTGCCGCAGCTCCCCGGCGGCCGGGTCTGGCACCTGGCCGTGGACACCTCGCTCACCGGCCCGCAGGGCGCGCACGCGCCCGGCAGCGAGCCGGTGCTGGAGAACCCGGGCAGCTATCTGGCCGGACCGCGCTCGGTGGTGGTCCTGGTGGGCCGGGTGCCGAACGAGAGCTGACCCCGATATCAAGCGGGACCAAGCGGGACCAAGCGACCTACGGAAGGGGAACCGACATGCCACTGTCCATCTCGTACAGCAGCTCCGCCGACACCTCGGTGATCGAACTGGCCGGGGAGCTCGACGCCTCCACCGCCGGCGAACTCCACGAGGTCATCGAGAAGGCCTCCGCCCGCGGTCTCGGCACCGTGGAGATCCGGATGGCCAAGGTCGGCTACATGGCCAGCGCCGGCCTGCGCTCCCTGGTCTTCGCCCGGCAGAAGATGGGCGAGGGCGTGGAGATCCGCGTCGTGGGCGCCAACGAGGCCGTGGCGCGGGTGATCCGCGCCGCAGGCCTCGACCGCAGCGTCCAGCTCATCGATGAGTGAGCAGGTCGCGGTGGGCGAGCGGGCATCCGTGCTGCGGGTGCCCGCCTCGCTCGGGTCACTCGGGGCGATCAGCGTGCTCGTCCTCGACCTGGCCGGGCAGGGCGGGCTCGGCGAGGCGGCGCGCTACCGGCTGCGGCTGGCCGTCGACGAGCTGGCCACCAACGCCGTGATCCACGGCTACCGCGGCCGGCCGGGGGAGATCGCCGTCACCGGCGAGGTCACCGCCGACCTGGTCGTGATCCGCCTGGTCGACCGGGCCCCGCGTTTCGACCCGAGGAGCCGCTGGCGCCGCCCCGAACCCGGCCTGCCGGCCCACGCCCGGCCGATCGGCGGCCTCGGCATCCACCTCGCGCTCACCAGCGTGGACGAGTTCAGCTACGCCTATCTCGACGGCAGGAACGTCTGCACCCTCGCGGTCCGCCGTTGACCCCTTGACGCCACGACCACAGCGCGTCACCCAGGAGGTACGCCCTCTCATGCCAGCTGTCACGGTCCTGATGCTCGATGAACTCCCGCGCCCGCCGCACAGCCTGCTGGCGAGCCTGGAGTCGGAGGGGGTGGGCGTCGTCGGGTGGGGCCTTGCCGATCTGCTCTCCGCGCCGCTCGCGGAGCTGCCGAAGGTGGAGGTGCTGATGGCGCCGGCCCGGGTGCCGCCGGTCTCGGTCGCGGCGGTCGCGCACCGGCTGCGGTTGACCGGCGGACCGGTGCCGATCGTGCTGGTCTACGCCGAGGACGGCTTCGAGGCGCTGGAGGAGCACGTCAGGCGCGGCCACGACTTCCTGGTGCCGCCCTTCCTGCCTGCCCTGGTCAGGTCCCGGCTGCAGGACTGCTCGGAGCGGGCCCGCGCCCACGCGCACGCCGAACGGATGAGCTACGAGCGGGAGCTGGAGATCGGCCGGGAGATCCAGGCCGGCTTCCTGCCCGAACAGCTGCCCACGCCGGAGGGCTGGAGCATCGAGGTGAGCTTCCGCCCCGCCCGCCAGGTCGCGGGCGACTTCTACGACGTCTTCGAGCTCGTCCACCGGCGCCGGCTGGCGCTGGTGGTCGCCGACGTCTGCGACAAGGGCGTCGGCTCGGCGCTGTTCATGGCGCTGATCCGGACCCTGCTGCGGCACACCGCCGAGTACAGCGGGCTCCAGCACCTGGTCGCCGGGGGCCAGGACCTGGGCGCGTTGTACCCGGTCGGGGTGACCCCGATGATGAACGCGGTGCTCGGCACCAACCACTACCTGACCCGCAACCATCTGCGGCAGGGCTACTTCGCCACCCTCTTCTTCTGCGTGCTCGATCCCGCGACCGGCAGCCTGGTCTACATCAACGGCGGCCACAACGCGCCCCGGCTGATCGCCCAGGAGAGCGGCGAGCTCTCCGCGCTGGAGGTGACCGGCCCGGCCGTCGGCCTGCTCCCCGACAGCACCTTCGGGCTCGGCTACGCGCACATGGAGCCCGGCGACACCCTCTTCGTCTACACCGACGGCGTGCCGGAGGCCCGCTGCCCCGACGGCCGCTTCCTCGGCGAGGAGCGGATGCTGGCGCTGCTCACCGAGCCCGCGGCGGACGGCAAGGAACTGCTCGACCGGGTCGGCCGGGCCGTGCTGGAGCACACCGGCGGCGGCGAACAGCACGACGACGTCACCATGATGGTGGTCCAGCGCGGCGCCCTCGCGGGGACCGGTCCGGCCGAGCAGGCGGTGGCGGCGGCATGAGCGAGCGTAGCGAGGTGGGCGCATGAGCGGGCAGGCGCGGATCGTCGTGGTGCACTCCTTCCGGGGCGGCACCGGCAAGTCCACGGTGGTGGCGAACCTGGCTCAACTCCTGGCCCAGGCGGGCGCCAAGGTCGCCATGGTCGACACGGACCTGCACTCGCCCACTCTCCAGGCCCTCTTCGGCCTGCCCGCCGACGGCCTCTCGCTCGGCGACTACCTGCTCGGCCGCTGCGAGATCGAGGCCGCGGCCCGGCCGGTCGGACCGCCGGGTCTCACCCTCGTCCCGGCCAGGACCGCCTCCTGCCCGCTCGCGCAGATCCTGGCCACCGGCTACGACGTCGGCCTGCTGCCCGAGGGTTTCCACCGGCTGATCGAGCGTCAGTCGCTGGACGTGCTGCTGCTGGACACCCACACCGGGCTCAACAACGAGACGGTCACCGCGATGGCCTGCGCCGACGTGCTGGTGACGGTGGTCCGCGCGGACCTGGTCGACCTGCCGGGCACCGAGGAGGCGAAGGCCATGGCCCACCGGCTGGACTGCGCACGCGCCCTGGTGGTCAACATGGTCGCCACCGAGGAGGACCCGCAGCAGGCCTGCGAGCGGGCCGAACGCGCCCACGGCATCGCCGCGCTGCCGCTGCCCTATGCCCTGGAAATGTCGCAATTGGCCGGGACCAGGATCTTTTCCGAAGCCCGGCCGAAACATTCTCTGGCCACCGGATTCCGACGACTGGCGAACACGGTTCTCGACTAAGGGCGGTGCGGGAAATGGAAGCAGTCTCGGCAATTGCGCTCGCCGGCGGCCAGGGCATCAGAGCCAGGCCGATCACCCTGAATTCCGACGACTACCTGAGAAGCAAGGCGGCCGTCTCCGTCGCGGGACGGCCGCTGATCGAATGGATGGTGACCAGCCTGGGTCGGCTCGGCGTCCGCCAGTTCTACGTGGTCGCCAACGGGCGGGAGAACCGGGCCCAGACCAAGAGCGTGCTGGGCCACGGCGAACGCTTCGGCGCGGCCGTGCGCTACTCCCGGGCCCGCTTCGACCAGGGCAACACCGGCAGCGGCGAGGCGACCCTGCGCTGCTTGGACTACTGGGACCTGAGCGGCCTGGCCCTGGTGGTGCCCACCGACTCGGTCTTCGACTTCGACCTCGAGCCGCTGGTCCGCGCCCACCTGGACGCGGGCGCGGTGGTCACCGTGGCCTCGGTGCTGCGCCCGGCGGAGACCGCGGCGGGCACCTACGGCGTGCTGGAGGCAGGACCCGACGGCGTGCTGCGGCGCTTCGTGGAGAAGCCGAGCTGGGCGCAGGCACGCGCGATGGGCCGGGCCCACCCGGACGGCCTGCTGCACACCAACACCGGGATGTACCTGGTGGACTGCCGCCGGCTGCGGATGGCCGCCACCGATCCCGCGCTGGCCGCGATGGCGCGGATCCGGCTCGACTGGGGCGGCGATCTGCTGCCCTACCTGGTCGCGGCCGGGCACCGGGTGCTCACCCGCCCGATCCGCCGCTTCGGCGACCTGGGCAGCCCGCCCGCCTACCTGGACACACTCAAGGACGTGCTGCTGGACCGCTATCCGCTGCTCAGCGCCGGGATCGACCCGCTGCTCTGGCGTTCGGACAGCGTCCGGATCCACGAGAGCAGCCTGGAGATGAAGGACCCGGTCAGCGGCCGCACCCTGGCCGACAAGATCAGCGACGGCAGCGTCAGGATCGGCCCCGGCGTCAGGATCGGGCGGGACGTCGAGATCGGCCCGGGGGTGACCCTGGCCGAGTCCGACATCGGCGACGGCGCCGACATCGGCCAGAACTGCGTGCTGCGCGGCGTCGCCTGCGGGGACCACACCGTGATCGGTCCGGGGGCGCGGCTGAGCGACGTCTTCCTCGGCTGCATGGTCGACGTCCGCTCCACGCTGGACCGGCCGGTCCACCTCAGCGACTACTGCGCGCTCGGCGACGAGGTGCAGGTGCCGCCGGGAGCCCGGCTGCGCGGGGTGCACGCCTCGCCGAAGGTCCGGATCACGGAGGCGGGTCGCTACCCGGCCGGCGTCAGCCTCTCCGGGGTGCGCGACCTGCTGCGCTGGGTCTGACCTGCTTCTCACCCCTGGGGGGAACGATGCACGTGAACCTGTTGACCCGCGAGTTCCCGCCCGAGGTCTACGGCGGCGCGGGCGTCCATGTCGACTTCCTGGCGCGCGGGCTGCGGCCGCTCGTCGATCTCGAGGTGCACTGCTTCGGCGCGCACAGGGACGCCCCCGGCGTGGTCGCGCACCCGGTGCCGGACGGCGATCCGGCGATTGCCGCGCTGGAGGTCGGGCTGGCGATGGCCCGCGCCGCCGCGAGCGCGGAGCTGGTGCACAGCCACACCTGGTACGCCAACTTCGGCGGCCACCTGGCCAAGCTCCGCCACGGCATCCCCCATGTGGTCACCGCGCACAGCCTGGAGCCGCTGCGTCCGTGGAAGGAGGAGCAGTTGGGCGGAGGTTACGCGGTCTCGGGCTTCGCCGAGGACGTCGCGCTGACCTCGGCCGACCACGTCGTCGCGGTCTCCGGGGCGATGCGGGACGACCTGCTGCGGCTCTGGCCGGAGCTGGACCCGAAGCGGGTCAGCGTCGTCCACAACGGCATCGACACCGAAGTCTACCGGCCCGACCACCGGCCCAACCGGCTCGGCGTGCGGGCTGGTCCGCCGACGGTGGTCTGCGTGGGCAGGCTGACCCGGCAGAAGGGCCTGGACCGGATGCTCAGGGCGGCGCCGCGGCTGCTGCCGGGCACCAGGCTGGTGATGTGCGCGGGCGAGCCGGACACCCCTGCGATCGACCGGGAGTTCCGGACGCTGGCGGCCGAGGTACGCGCCTCGGGCTGCGATCTGCTGTGGATCCGCGAGCAGTTGGACGTGCCCACGCTCTGCCGGCTGCTGACCCTGGCCGACGTCTTCGTCTGCCCGTCCGTCTACGAGCCGCTCGGGCTGGTCAATCTGGAGGCGATGGCCTGCGGCACGGCCGTCGTCGGCACCGACACCGGCGGCATCCCCGAGGTGGTCGTCGACGGTCTCACCGGGCTGCTGGTGCCGCCGGATCCCGATCCCGAGGTCTTCGCCGTCGATCTGGCCGAGGCGGTCAACGGGCTGCTCGCGGACCGGGCGTTGGCCGCGTCGATGGGCGCGGCAGGGCGGGCCCGCGCGCAGTGCGCGTTCTCCTGGGAGTCGGCCTGTCTCCAGGTCCGCGACATTTATCGCACGCTGCTGAATCAAACGCAGGTGACTAAGTAGCCGGGGAATCCGCGCCGCCGCTCGATTGCCACCTGAAGCCATGCTGGAATCGAGCTCGAATACGGCTCCGCGTTGCTCCATGGAATTCCCGTACCGCATCAGGCAATGGTCCAGAAGGGGAAGGCAGAGATGAAGATTCTCGTGGTCATGACGGCCAAGGCGACCCTGCACCTGCTCGACGGCGAGCTGCACCCGTCCGGTTTCTGGGCGGAGGAGTTCGTGGTGCCCTACCAGATCTTCCGCGAGCACGGCTATGACGTGGACGTCGCCACTGTCGGCGGGGCGTCCCCCACGGTGGACCGGACCAGCATCGATCCGGAGTTCCTGCAGTGGGTCCGGCCGCAGGGGAGCGAGAACCGCGACGCCGAGAACGCGGCCGAGTACGTCCGCGTCGTCGACGACGCCGCGCAGTTGAAGCAGCCGCTTCGGATCGAGGCGCTCACTGAGGCGTCGCTGGCCGACTACGACGGCCTCTACATCAGCGGCGGCCACGGCGCCATCGGCGACCTGCCCAAGTCCGACGAGCTGGCGCAGCTGCTGCGCTGGTGGCTGGCTTCGGAGAAGCCGCTGGCCACCGTCTGCCACGGTCACACCTCGATGCTGGCGCTGCGCGACGGCGAGGGCCACTGGCCTTTCGAGGGTTACCGGATGACGGCCTTCTCGCACAGCGAGGAGCTGGTCACCAACATGGCCGGCCGGCTGCCGCTCATTCTCGAGGTCGAACTCACCCGCCTCGGCGCGCGCTACGAGAAGGCCGAGCTGATCTGGGACTCGCACGTGGTCGTGGACCGCAACTTGACCACGGGTCAGAACCCTTACTCCTCACGGGCACTGGCCGAGACGTTCATCAAGCAGCTGGCTGCGTGAGTGGGGTGTCCACCGTGAGAGTGTCCTTGAGAGTCAACGGAAGATCCGTGGAGACGGACGCCGAGCCGCAGCAGCAGCTCGTCGAGACGCTCCGCGACGAGCTCGGCCTCACCGGGACCAAGGTGGGGTGCGACACCGGTCAGTGCGGCACCTGCGTGGTCCAGCTCGACGGACTCTCGGTCAAGAGCTGCCTCGTCCTCACCGTGCAGACGGACGCCCACGAGGTGACCACCATCGAGGGCGTCGCCCCCGAGGGCGGCCTGGACGCGGTCCAGGAGTCGCTGCGCAAGGAGCACGGCACCCAGTGCGGTTTCTGCACGCCCGGGGTGGTGATGTCGCTGCGCGACCTGCTGGAGCGGGAGAAGGAGCCCTCCGAGGCCCGCATCCGCGAGTGGCTGACCGGCAACCTGTGCCGGTGCACCGGCTACCAGAGCATCGTCCGCGGCGCCCAGGGCGTCGCCGCCGCCTCGGTCGCCGCCCCAACTGTCGACACGGCTGTCGGCACCGCGGCCGGCAGCTGAAGGACCGGTCGGAGCGAGAGGGAGGTGGACAGGAGATGAGTGCAGAACGACGCGTCCTCGGCGTGGCGAGCGACTGCCGGGAGGACCCGCAACTGCTGCGCGGCGAGGCGACGTTCATCGCGGACGTCGAGCTGCCGCGGATGGCGCACATGGCCATCCTGGGCAGTGAGCACGCGCACGCGTTGATCAAGGGCATCGACACCAGCGCCGCCGAGGCGATGCCCGGCGTGCTGAAGGTGGTCACCGCCGCGGACTTCCCGGGCGTCATGCCGCTGCCGTGCATCTGGATCCCCGGCGGCGTGGAGAGCCACTTCCCGCCGCACCCCTACGGGCTCCCCGGTTCCCGGCCGGTGCTCTCGGGCGACCGGGTGCGGCACGTCGGCGACCAGATCGCCGCCGTTGTCGCGGAGACCGCGTGGCAGGCCTACGCGGCGCTCAAGGCGATCCGGGTGGACTACGAGCTGCTGCCGGTCGTCACCCGCGCCGACGACGCCGTCGCCGAGGGCGCACCGCAGCTGCACGAGGCGGTGCCGGGCAACCTCAACGCCTACTGGACCTGCGGCGAGAAGGAGAAGACCGAACAGGCCCTGGCCGAGGCGGAGGTGCTGGTCGAGCTCGACCTGGTCAACCAGCGCACCATCAACAGTCCGATGGAGCCGCGCGGCGCAGTCGGCCACTATGTCGCGGCCACCGAGGACTACACCCTCTACGCCTCCACCCAGGGACCGCACAACCACCGCTTCCTGCTCGCGGCGCTGGTGCTGGGCATCCCCTTCAACAAGCTGCGGGTGATCGCGCCCACCGTCGGCGGCAGCTTCGGCACCAAGGGCTACCTCTATCCGGACATGGCCCTGGTGCTGCTGCTCTCCAAGATGCTGGGTCGGCCGGTCAAGTGGGTGGACACCCGCACCGGGCTGATGCGTTCCACCGTCCAGGGTCGTGACCACCGCCAGCACGTCACGCTGGCCGGCACCAGGGACGGCAGGATCACCGGGCTGCACTGCACCAGCTACGCCAACCTCGGTGCGTACCCGTCGACCATCGGCCCCGGCGTCGCCACGGCGCTGATGGGCCGCAGCATCAGCGGGATGTACCAGATCCCGGCCGCGTTCTGCGAGGTCTACGCGGCCTTCACCAACACCGTCCCGCTCGGCGCCCAGCGCGGTTCGGGCCGGGCGGAAGCGACGTTCCTGATGGAGCGTCTGGTCGACCGCTACGCCGCCGAGATCGGCATGGACCCGGCCGAGGTGCGGCGGAAGAACCTGGTGCCGGACGACGCCTTCCCCTACGAGAACGGGCTCGGCTGGACCTACGACTCCGGCAGCTACCGGGAGAACTTCGACAAGGCGCTGGCCCTGGCCGGCTACCCCGACATGGACGCCCGTCGCGTCGAGGCGCGCGGGCGTGGCAAGCGACTCGGCGTCGGCATCGCCTGCTACGTCGCGATCTGCGGCGTCGGCCCGTCCACCCGGATGTCCCAGGAGGGCATGCTGGGCGGCACCTGGGAGAGCTCCAACATCCGGGTGCACCCGACGGGCGAGGTGAGTGCGACGGTGGGCTCCGCTTCCACCGGACAGAGCCACTACACCGTCTACGCCCAGGTGGTCGCCGACGAGCTGGGCATCGACCCGGCGCAGGTGCAGGTCATGGAAGCCGACACACTGCGCGCCCCCTACGGCCAGGGCACCTACGGCAGCCGGTCGTTCAGCATGGCGGGTCCGTCACTGGCGCTGACCGCCCGCAAGGTCAAGGAGAAGATGCGCCGGGCCGCCGCCGCGCTGTTCCACGTCGACGTGGACAAGGTCGTCTACGGCGAGGACGGCGTGATCTTCGTCCAGGGCGAGCGCGAGACCCAGTCCAAGACCTTCGCGGACCTGGCGATGGCGCTCTGGTACGGCTGGAACCTGCCCCCGGAGATCGAGCCGACGATCGACGAGACGACCTTCTTCGACCCGCCGGACTTCAACTACCCCTTCGGCACCCATGTGGCCGTCGTCGAGGTGGACGAACTCACCGGCGAGACCGAGGTCGTGGCCTACACCGCCGTCGACGACGCGGGCTTCGTGGGCAATCCGACCATCGTCAAGGGCCAGATCGAGGGCAGCATCGTGCACGGCCTCGGCCAGGCGCTGATGGAGCGGGCCGTCTACGCCGAGGACGGGCAGCTGGTCAGCGCGGACCTGCGCGACTACGCCCTGCCGCGCGCGGCCGACGTGCCCTTCTTCCAGCTCGACCGCACCGAGACGCCCACCCCGCACAACCCGCTGGGCGCCAAGGGCGCGGGCGAGATCGCGACCGTGCCGCCGGCGGCGGCCGTGGTCAACGGGGTCGTCAACGCGCTCGCCGACCTCGGCGTGCAGCACCTGGACATGCCGCTCACACCGGAGAAGGTCTGGCGGCAGCTCTACCCGGAGGGTGTCGCGCGATGATCCTGACCCGATTCGACTACGCCCGCCCGGCATCGCTGGGGGAGGCCACGGCGCTCCTGGAGGCGACGGGCGGACTGCCGCTCGGGGGAGGGCAGAGCCTGCTGGTGGGGCTCGCCACCGGGGAGACGGAGACGCCGATCCTGGTCGACCTCTCCGCGATCGCCGAGCTGCGCGGGATCAGTTCTCTCCCCGGCGGTGGGCTGCGTATCGGCGCGAGCACGACGCTGTCGGACCTGGCCGCCGATCCGGCGGTGCTGCGGCTCGCCCCGGCCCTGGCCGAGGCGGCCCGTGCCAACGACGACGCGCAGGTCCGCAACCGGGCCACGGTCGGCGGCAACCTCGCGGCGGACCGCTCGGGCCCGGCGCGGGCGACCGACCTGCCGGTCGCGGCGCTGGCGCTGGGCGCGACGGTCACCCTGGCGTCCTCGACCGGGCGTCGCACCGTGCCCGCCGGCGAGCTGCGGACGGCGCTCACCCCGGGTGCGGTGGTGGTCGCGCTGGAGATTCCGACGGGCGGCGAGCTCAGCGCCTTCGAGAAGTCGGCCGACCGGGCCACCCGCTTCCCGATGTGCGCGGTGGCCGTTCGTCTTCAGCGCGCCCCTTCGGACGGCTCGGTGACCTCCCTGCGGATCGCGGTCACGGCCGCGACCCCCTCCCCGCTCCGCCTGCCGGGCGTGGAGGCCCGCCTGGCAGGCGGCACCAAGCCGAGCATCCGCGAAGTGATCGCGGCGTTCACGGCCGAGCCGGTCACGACCTTCATGGCGGGGCGCGGTTCTTCCGCCGAGTACCTCCGCCATATCGCGGGTGTGCTCACCGGCCGCGCCATCCATCGCACCTGGATCTAGTCGCACCATCAGGGGCGCGAGGCTCTGCTTGATTCACTGCGTGCGCGACAAGCCACCGGCGTGCGGATGGTCCTCAACGCACAGGGCCAGCCGCATGTCGGTGGTTGCTCGCGCAGTTCCTCGCGCCCCTAGCAGAGCGCATGGCAGATCACCCACGACGAGACGGGGGATGAGAACGTGACGACCACACCGAGCTACGACCCTGCCGCAGTCCGCCTGCAGGACACCGCGTCGACGCTCGGCCGGGTCGTGATCGAGGGGTTGAGACCCCAGGTCGATGGCGGCGCGCGGCCCGCCCGCGCGGTGCCGGGGGAGTGCGTCGAGGTGTCGGCGACCGTTTTCAAGGACGGCCCGGAGATCCTCGCCGCCGAGGTCGTCCTGCTCGCCCCGGGCCGGCCGGCCCGCTCGCTGCGATTCCCGATGCGGGAGCGGCAGCGCGGCACCGACCGGTTCCACGCCGAGATCCGCGCCGACCGCGAGGGCGAGTGGCAGTACCGGGTCGAAGCCTGGGTCGACCCGGTCGCCACCTGGCTGCGCGGCGCGCAGGCGAAGGTCGCGGCTGGGGTCGACGTCGAGCTGACGCTCTGGCAGGGCGCCGAACTCCTCGCCCAGGTGCCCGCCCTGGCCGACGCGGCCGAACTGCTCCGCGACAGTCGCCGCCCCGTCCTCCAGCGTCTCGCCGCGCTCCGCGCCCCCGCCGTCGCAGAGGTCCTGGCACTGCAGCCGCTGCGCGAACACCTCAGCTCCAGCCCCGAACTGCCTCTGCGCGTGGACCGGCTGCGCGCCCTCTACGGCTCCTGGTACGAGTTCTTCCCCCGCTCCGAGGGGGCCACCGGCACCGGCGCCGAGCGCCGCTCCGGCACACTGCGCACCGCCGCCGCCCGGCTGGACGCCATCGCCGCGATGGGCTTCGACGTCGTCTACCTGCCGCCGATCCACCCGATCGGGACCAGCCACCGCAAGGGCAGGGACAACGCCCTCGACGCACAGCCGGGCGACCCCGGCTCGCCCTGGGCCATCGGCTCCCCGGCCGGCGGCCACGACGCAGTCCACCCGGACCTGGGCGACCTCGCCGACTTCCGCGCCTTCGTCGCCAAGGCCGAGACCCTCGGCCTCGAAGTGGCGATGGACTTCGCGCTGCAGTGCTCGCCCGACCACCCCTGGGTGACCGAGCACCCCCAATGGTTCCGCTACCGGCTCGACGGCAGCATCGCCTGCGCCGAGAACCCGCCGAAGAAGTACCAGGACATCTACCCGATCGACTTCGACACCGACCCGGACGGCATCCTCGCCGAGTGCCTGCGTGTGCTGCGCCACTGGCGGGCCCAGGGCGTGCGGATCTTCCGCGTGGACAACCCGCACACCAAGCCGCTGCACTTCTGGGAGCGCCTGCTGCGTGCCGTCCACGCCGAGGATCCGGGGGTGCTCTTCCTCTCCGAGGCCTTCACCCGCCCGCCGATGCTTCAGGCGCTGGCCAGGGTCGGCTTCCACCAGTCGTACAGCTACTTCACCTGGCGCACCGCCAAGGCGGAGGTAGAGGCCTATCTCGCCGAACTGACCGGCCTCGACGGCACTCCCGCCGCCGACTACCTGCGACCCAACCTCTTCGTGAACACCCCCGACATCCTCCCCGCCCATCTCCAGACCGGCGGCCGCGCCGCGTTCGAGATCCGTGCCGTGCTGGCGGCGACGGCCGGACCGAGCTGGGGCATGTACGCGGGCTTCGAGCTCTGCGAGTCTGTCGCCGCCTGGCCCGGCAGCGAGGAGTACCGGCACTCGGAGAAGTACGACTACCGCCCGCGCGACTGGGCTGGAGCAGAGGAACGCGGCGAGAGCCTGGCCCCGCTGATCACCCGGCTCAACCGGCTGCGCCGACGCCACCCCGCTCTGCGTCAGCTGCGCAACCTGCGCCTGCACCGAACCGACAACGACCAGCTGCTCTGCTTCTCCAAGAGCGTGACCGCCACCGACGGCACCGGCGAGGATCGGGTGATCGTCGTGCTCAATCTCGACCCGCACCGCCCGCAGCAGGGCCGGATCCACCTCGACCTGCCCGCGCTCGGCCTGCGGCCCGGCGACGGCTTCGTCGTGGACGACGAGCTCGGCGGCGGCAGCACCCGTTGGGGCCAGGTCAACTCCGTCCGGCTCGACCCGCGTCAGCGGGTGGCGCAGATCCTGACGATCCGCAGGAGCCGGTGGTGAGCCGGCTCGGCGAACTCGACCTCCACCTGCTGGCGCAGGGCCGCCACGAGGAGCTGTGGCGGATTCTCGGCGCGCATCAGGCGACCGGCGGCGACGGCAGGGACGGGGTCGCCTTCGCGGTGCTCGCGCCGGCCGCCCGCGCGGTCAGGCTGGTCGGCGACTTCAACGGCTGGGACGGCAGCGGGCATCCGCTGCGTCAGGTCGAGGGGAGCGGCGTCTGGGAGACCTTCGTGCCCGAGGTGGCGGAGGGCGCACGCTACAAGTTCGAGGTGCTCGGCGCCGACGGCGTCGTGCGGGAGAAGGCCGACCCCTTCGCCCGCGCCGCCGAGTGCCCGCCGCGCACCGCGTCCGTCGTGCAGCGCTCGTCCTACGTCTGGGGCGACGAGGCGTGGCTGGCCGGGCGCGGCAACCGCCCGGCCGAGGCCGCGCCGATGAGCGTCTACGAGGTGCACCTCGGTTCCTGGCGCCATGGCCTGAGCTACCGTGAATTGGCCGAGCAACTGCCGGGCTACGTCGCCTGGATGGGCTTCACCCACGTCGAGTTCCTGCCGGTGATGGAGCACCCCTTCGGCGGCTCCTGGGGTTACCAGATCACCTCCTACTACGCCCCCTCCGCGCGCTGGGGTAGCCCGGACGACTTCCGCGCCCTGGTCGACGCCCTGCACCGGGCCGGGATCGGCGTCATCATGGACTGGGTGCCGGCCCACTTCCCGAAGGACGGCTGGGCCCTCGCCCGCTTCGACGGCACGCACCTCTACGAGCACCCCGACCCGCGCCGCGCCGAACACCCCGACTGGGGCACGCTCCAGTTCGACCACGGCCGTCCGGAGGCCCGCAACTTCCTGATCGCCAACGCGGTCTACTGGTGCGAGGAGTTCCACGTCGACGCGCTGCGCGTGGACGCGGTCGCGGCCATGCTCTACCTCGACTACGGCCGCGCCGAGCACGCCTGGTTGCCCAACGCCGAGGGCGGCCGGGAGAACCACGACGCGGTGTCCTTCCTGCGCGAGCTCAACGAGACCCTGGCGCGGCGCTGCCCCGGCGTGGTCACCATCGCCGAGGAGTCCACCGCCTGGGAGGGCGTGACCCGCCCGGTCGAGCACGGCGGCCTCGGCTTCGGCCTCAAGTGGGACCTGGGCTGGATGCACGACACCCTCGCCTACCTCGCCGAGGACCCGGTCCACCGGCAGTACCACCACCACCGGATGACCTTCGCGATGATGTACGCGCACAGCGAGCGCTTCCTGCTGCCGCTCGGCCACGACGAGGTGGTCCACCTCAAGGGCAGCCTGCTGGGCAAGATGCGCGGCGACCGCTGGCAGCGCTTCGCCAACCTCCGGGTCTACCTCGCCTATCTCTGGTCGCACCCGGGCAAGCACCTGCTCTTCATGGGCCAGGAGTTCGCCCAGCCCGGCGAATGGGACCACGACAGCGGCCTGGACTGGCAGGTACTCGATCAGCCGGGCGAGGAGGGCGACGGCCACCGCGGCGTCCAGCAACTGGTGCGCGCGCTCAACATGCACTACCGGGCGCTGCCCTCGCTCTGGCAGCGCGACTGCGAGCCGGGCGGCTTCCGCTGGATCGACCCGGACGACGCGGACCACCAGGTCTACTCGTTCATCCGCTACGACGCCGAGGGCGTCCCGCTGGTGGGGGTCTTCAACTTCAGCCCGGTGGTCCACCACGGTTACCGGCTCGGCCTGCCGCGTGCCGGCGTCTGGCGGGAGCTGCTGAACACGGACGCGGCGGAGTTCGGCGGCAGCGGCGTCCGCAACCCCGGCGGCGTCCGGGCCGCCCCGGTGCCGTACGGGGGCCTGCCGGCTCGCGCCGAGCTGACCGTGCCGCCGCTGGCCGCGCTCTGGCTGGTGCCGAGATGAACGCGGCTGTACTGCACAGCGCGCTGCGTCGAGTGCTGCTCTTCGACGGCCTCGACGAGGCCGAGCTGGCCTGGCTGGCCAAAGTGGGGGAGCCGCGTCGGCTGGTCCCCGGCGAGATCCTCTTCCGCGAGGGCCAACCGGCCGTCCACTTCTACGTGTTGCTGGACGGCGAGCTCGTGGTCACCAAGGTCATGGACGGCCGGGAGGAGGAGCTGACCCGGCACAGCTCCGACCCCTCCTCGGCCCGCCCCGAACCGGGCAAGCCGCCCGCGGCGCACTGCGTCACCGGCGAGATCCCGCTGCTCAGCGGCACCGCGCACGCCGCCACCGTGCGCGCGGAGGGGCCGGTCAGGGTGGTCGGCTACTCCGGCGAGGTGTTCGCCGAGATGCTCGAGCGCTGCAACGGCGTGGCCCGCCGCCTGCTGCCGGTGCTGGCCTGGCGGCTCAAGAGCGTCGAGGCCCAGGCCCGTGACCACGCCGCGGCGGCCGCCCTGGACACGCTGGCGGCCGCGCTGGCGCACGAGCTCAACAACCCCGTCTCGGTCGTCGACCGGGCCGCGCGGGAGCTCGCCGACATCGTCGAACTGCTCGTGGAGACGGCCTGGAGTTGGGGCGAGGTCGCCTCGCCGGCGGAGCACGCGTCCGTCTCCGCGATGATCCGCCTGCTGGTCGCCGCCGAGCCGGACGACGCCCTGCCGGTCGACGCGCTGACCATGGCCGACATCGAGGACGAACTCGCCGACTGGGCCGAGGCCGCCGGCGCCCGCCACCCGGGCCTGCTGGCCACGGTGATGGCCGAACGCGGCCTGCTCCTCGCCGATCTCCGCGGACACACGGCCGGGCTCGGCCCCCACGTGTTGCCCGCCGCGCTGGACCACCTCGCCGCGGTACTGGAGGCCCGCACCACCGCCGCCGAGCTCAGCCAGGCGGGCCTGCGCATCGCCGCGCTGGTCGCGGCCACCCGCGACTACTCCCGCCGCGACCGCGGCCCGCGCCGCGCGGTCTCGGTGGTCGAGAGCCTGGAGAGCACGCTGACGCTGCTGCGCACCAAGCTCGGCCCGGTCAGCGTGGTCCGCGAGTACCAGCCGGAACTGCCCAGGCTCAGCGGCTATCCGTCCGAACTCGGCCAGGTGTGGACCAACCTGATCGACAACGCGGTGGACGCGATGGCCGGTCGCGGCACGCTGACCCTGCGGGCCGGGCACGAGGCCGACACGCTCGTCGTCGAGGTGATCGACTCCGGCCCAGGCATCGCGGCGGACGTCCTGCCGCGGGTCTTCGAGCCCTTCTTCACCACCAAGGACGTGGGCCGAGGCCGGGGCCTCGGGCTCCATCTGGCCCACCAGATCGTGACCCAGCGCCACAAGGGCACGATCACCGCCCGTTCCGTACCCGGCGAGACCCGCATCGAGGTCCGCCTCCCGGTGACCGCCGACCCGTAGACACACCCGACCCGTAGACACACCCGACCCCTGGAGAGGGAACCGACCATGGCCAGCTACGACATGTCCAAGCTGCACCCCGTCTTCCGCCGCCAGATGGACGCGCTGCACGCGCTCGACCTGGACGCGCTGATGAAGAACTACAACGACGACGCGGTGCTGTTGCGCTTCGAGGGCGTCTCGACCGGCATCGAGGAGGTGCGGGAGACCTTCACCGGCTACCTCACCGTCAAGCCGAAGTTGCTGGAGCTCCAGGAGTACGTCGAGACGGAGGACACCATCTTCTACCGCGCGATCATGAGCCTCAACGGCGAACCCGAGCACGCCTTCGGCACGCTGATCGTCCGTGACGACAAGATCTGGCGTCAGACGGCCGGCTTCGGCAGCTGATCCCCTCGACCGGGGCGCGGAGGGTTCCCCGTTCCCTCCGCGCCCCTTTCCTTTCCCTCCCGGAGGGGGCGCACGCGCATGCAGCACGAGACCGGACGGATCGAGGCCTTCAGCGACGGGGTCTTCGCCATCGTCATCACCCTGCTGATCCTGGACATCCGGGCCCCGCAGCAGACTCCCGGCCACAGCCTCTGGTTGGAGCTGGGGCGGCAGTGGCCGCACTATGCGGCGTACGTGGTGAGCTTCACGATCATCGGCGTGATGTGGGTCAACCACCACCACATCTTCAATCACCTGGTCCGGGTGGACCGGCCCTTGCTCTTCCTCAACCTGCTGGTCCTGATGGTGGTCTCGGGCATCCCGTGGACGACGGCGGTGATGGCCCAGAACCTCGCCGTCTCGGTGGACGCGGGCCTGGCGGCGTCGGTGCTGTACAGCGGGTGGATGGTGGTCTACGCGCTCTGCTTCACGGCGTTCTGGTGGTACGTCACCCGCGAGGGCCACCTCTTCCACGCCACGGTCGACCGCGCGGGCGCGCGCGGCACACGCGTCCGCTTCGGCCTGGGCGCGGTGGCCTACCCGATCGCCCTGGGGCTGGCCTTCATCTCGGCGTCCCTCACTCTGATCGCCCACGCCCTCATCGCGGCGTACTACGCAGCGAACCAACTGGCGATCCCGCTCCGCGAACCGACCTGAGTTCTATGGGGCAAAGGGGAAGTTGCAACACCTCGGGGGCGCGAGGAACTGCGCGACAAGCCACCCACGCAGATGAGTCCCCGAACGAACAGGGCCATCCGCACAGGGTGGTTGCTCGAGCAGTTCCTCGCGCCCCTGATGGTGCAACTGATGCTTCAGTGAATCGGCCGGCCCGACTCGCCCAGCCGCGCGCCCGTCGCGCCGTTGCGGTCCGCGACGATCTCGGCCGTGATCGCCAACGCAGTGTCCTGCGGGGTGCGTCCCCCCAGGTCCAGCCCGATCGGTGACCGCAGCCGCGCCAACTCCGCCTCCGTCAGCCCCGCCTCGCGCAGCTCGTCGAGACGCTCGTGATGGGTCCGCCAGGACCCCATCGCACCCACGTAGCCCACCGGCAGCCTCAGCGCCAGCCGCAGCAACGGTTGGTCGAACTTCGCGTCGTGCGTCAGCACACACACCGCCGTGCGGCCGTCCAGACGCCCCGCCTCCGCCTCCGCCGCGAGGTACCGGTGCGGCCAGTCCACCACCACCCGCTCCGCCTCCGGGAACCTCGCCGCCGTCGCGAAGACCGGCCGTGCGTCGCAGACCGTCACCGCGAAGCCCGCGTACGCGCCCAGCCGTACCAGCGCGGCCGTGAAGTCCACCGCGCCGAAGACGATCATCCGCGGCGGTCGGGTGTTCGTCTCCACCAGCAGGCTCACCGCCTGGCCGCAGCGACTGCTGCGCACGCCGATGTCCACCGTCGCCGTCTGCCCCGCGGCCAACAGCGCGCGCGCCTCCGCCGCCGCCGTTCGGTCCAGCGCGGGAACGCCCAGCGTGCCGCGCTGCGAGCCGTCCGCATGGACCAACAGCGCGCGGCCCACCAGCAGTTCGGGACCGGTCGCGACCCGCGCCAGCGCGCCCCGCCGGCCGTCGCGCAGCACCGCCAGCGTCTCCGAGAGGACGCCCCGTGGGGCCGAGCCGTGCAGCAGCGGGGTCACCAGCACGTCCAGCTCGCCGCCGCAGGTCAGCCCGACCGCGAACGCGTCGTCCGCGCTGTACCCGTAGTGCTCCAGGCTGCTGCGGCCGGTCCGCATGGACTCCCGGCACTGCTCGTAGACGGCGCCCTCGACGCAGCCGCCGGAGACGCTGCCGACCGCGGTGCCCGACTCGTCCACGGCCAGCGCCGCGCCGATCCCGCGCGGCGCACTGCCGCTCACCCGGACCACCGTGGCCAGCGCGAACTCGCGCTCCTCCGCGTACCAGCCGTCCAGCTCGGCGGAGATCTCAAGCACGGTGCTGCCCTCCCTCCGAGCCGACCCAGCGCGGGCGCGGGTCCGGGGTGTAGAGGTAGGCCGAGGTCGGCGGCGGCATCGGCGCGATCGCCTGGCGGGCGCCGAGAAGGATCACCGCGTGGGCCGCCGAGACCAGCGTGGTGTGGTGGTGCCAGCCCCGGAAGGAGCGGCCCTCGAAGTCCCTGATGCCGATGGGTTCGAGGATGTCGTCGTAGTCGCGCTCCACCCGGTCCGCGAGCTTGGCCAGCCGGAAGACGTGCGCGGGGGAGGTCTGACTCATGTTGCTGAGCCAGAACTCGTCCGGCTGCTCACCCGCTCCCGACCAGGCCCCCAGTAACAGCATCGGACTGCCCTCCGGTCCACCGCCGCCCTGAGGCTGCGCCGGCTGGATCAGCACCTCCTGCGCCACCAACGGGGTGACCAGCCGTTCCTCGCGGCGCGGGCAGTCCCATTCGACGGGGCGGCGCTGCGCTCGGCAGAGGTTGATCAGGTCGAGTGCCCTGGTCCGGCCCTGGCCCAGATGGCCACGGGAGTCGTGGCCGGTGGTGATCGGCAGCGAGCCGCTCACCTTGAAGACGAAGGGGATGTCCAGGGCCTGGAAGGCCGAGACGATCTCCAGCTCGTTCGAGTTCTGCAGCGACATGACCACGGGCCGAGGGGACAGCCGCCACTTCTCGATCATGTGCCGCACGCCGTTCAGCGCCGCCTGCTCCGGCGTGTGCACCCCCGCCGCCTCGGGTATCCGGGCGCGGCGGCGCAGCCCCGGATCCGTGTTCCACGGGCGCGGCAGCACCAGGCTCCACTCGACCGGGAAGCTGGCGTCCGCGGACGCCAGCCAGATGCCGACGGCCTGCTGGCAGTTGGCGACCCGGCCGAGCTGCGTGACGAATTGCCTGGCCACGCCCACCGAATGGCTGCCGGCCTTCTCGATCACCAGCGGCCGGACCACCCAGGCCTGCGCCCGCTGTGGGATGCGCGATTCGACATAGCGCGCCAAATCCTGGCGAACCGGAGACCATTCCCACGGTGACTTGCTGATGAACTGTTGGAGACTCTGTTCCACCGGTCCTTCATATTCGCTTGCAATATTTCGAATGGTCTTCTTTCCGGGGGTGATCACGAGGCCCTGCAGATAGACCCGCGCCCATCTTCGCTGGTCACTTCTGGGCAAGGACCTGAAGATCAGGTCGGACAGGAAATCCGCGAATTCCAGGGCCGAAGCCGGAGTCATCGGAGTCCAGGATCGCTCTGCCATCGCTACCCTCCCCCGTCGATAGAACTCCGACGGTACCCGTCCGTGGGGGGTGCCCATAGCGCTGCTTCGATACTTCGTGAGGTGTACACGATCCCGGATCATTTCTGGACGAAGGGCACCTGAGCAGCACTTGAGCAGCAATTGAGAAGCCCTGGAGCGGTGCTTGAGCGAGACTCGGCCGGGTGGGCTGACTTCGTCGTGCCGAGTTCCGCGGCGGCCCTCCCCGAGGGCTGGATCCCCGGGCAGGGCGTCGTGGCAGACTGCAGGCATGAGCCTTCACGAGAACCTGCTCGGCGGACCTGCGCCCACCCTCCTGCCGGAGGAGGAACAGCCCTACAGCATGCTGGCCGAGGGCGGTGTCTCCGCGGCCGACGTCGCGGCGCAGTTCCCGACCTTCTCGCTGGCCTGGGCGCAGCTCGCCGACGAGTCGTTCACCGCGGGCCGGGTCGTCGAGTCGTACGCCTTCGCGCGCACCGGTTACCACCGCGGTCTCGACCAGCTTCGTCGCGCCGGCTGGAAGGGCCACGGCCCGATCCCGTGGGACCACCGGCCGAACCGCGGCTTCCTGCGCTGCCTCGCCGCGCTCGCCCGCGCGGCCGACGCGATCAAGGAGACGGACGAGGCGGCCCGTTGCTGGCAGTTCCTGCAGGACAGCAGTGCCGAGGCCTACGCCGAGCTCAAGCAGTAACGGCCGCCGCCTGATGAGTGCCACGAGCGGGGCAGCCGCCTTCGATCCCTGGTCGCCCACGTTCGTGGCGCACCCCTACGACGCCTACGCGCGACTGCGCGCCGAGGCGCCGGTCAGCTGGTACGAGCCGAGCGGGCAGTGGCTGGTCTCCCGCTACGAGGATGTCAACGCCCTGCTGCGGGACCGCAGGCTCGGCCGTACCTATCTGCACCGCTTCACCCACGAGGAGTTCGGGCGGCAGGCCCCGCCGCCCGAGCACGAGCCCTTCCATGTCCTGAACGGCAACGGCCTGCTGGACCTGGAGGCCCCCGACCACACCCGGATCCGGCGCCTGGTCGGCAAGGCGTTCACGCCGCGCATGGTCGAGTCGCTGCGCCCGACCGTGCGCCGGCTGGCCGAGGAACTGGCCGGCGCGCTCGTGGCCGACGGGGGCGGGGACCTGGTCGCCGCCGTGGCCGAGCCGCTGCCGGTGGCCGTGATCGCCGAGATGCTGGGCGTGCCCGAAGCGGACCGTGGCCTGCTGCGGCCCTGGTCGGCCGACATCACCGGGATGTTCGAGCTGAACCCGACCGAGGAGACCGCGCGGCGCGCGGTGCGGGCCAGCGTCGAGTTCTCCGACTACCTGCGTGCACTGATCGCCGAGCGCCGCGCCAAGCCGGGGGACGACCTGGTCAGCGCGCTGATCGCGGTGCTGGACGCGGGTGACCGGCTCAGCGAGCAGGAGATGATCTCCACCTGCGTGCTGCTGCTCAACGCGGGCCACGAGGCGACGGTCAACACGACGGCGAGCGGCTGGTGGGCCCTGTTCCGCAACCCGGCGGAGCTGGACCGGCTGCGGGCCGCGCCGGAGGCGCTGATGCCGACGGCGGTGGAGGAACTGCTCCGCTACGACACCCCGCTGCAGATGTTCGAGCGCTGGGTGCTGGACGACATCGAGGTCGGCGGGCAACTGATCCCGCGCGGCAGCGAGATCGCCCTGCTCTTCGGCTCCGCCAACCGCGACCCCGACCGCTTCGCCGACCCCGACCGCCTCGACCTGGGCCGTCCGGACAACCCGCACATCACCTTCGGCGCGGGCATCCACTTCTGCCTGGGCGCCCCGCTGGCCCGCCTGGAGCTCGCCGAGTCCTTCGGCGCCCTGCTCCGGCTGGCACCCGGCCTGACTCTTGCGGCGGAGCCGCGCTGGAAGCCCGGCTACGTCATCCGGGGCCTGGAGTCCCTGGACGTCACCGTCTGACGACGCATAGGGTCCCCCGCAACATTGCGGCGTCGGCCGCTCAGTTGTCCGTGCGGCGCGCGTTGCGCAATGCGCGCGTGGCGACGGGCGGCAGGAAGTCTTTGGCGAAGCGTTTCGCCCGATGAGA
Source organism: Streptacidiphilus sp. MAP12-20 (assembly GCF_041262525.1). Classification (NCBI taxonomy): domain Bacteria; kingdom Bacillati; phylum Actinomycetota; class Actinomycetes; order Kitasatosporales; family Streptomycetaceae; genus Streptacidiphilus; species Streptacidiphilus sp. MAP12-20. The sequence goes on along the minus strand of NZ_JBGCCK010000013.1, from coordinate 107,603 downwards.
CAGTTGCGACGGTGCCTCAGCCCGGCGCCCGCGCTTGGCCTCGACGGCTCGTTCGGCCATGACCTGGTCGTACACGCGCGAGCGTCGGAATGCCGGAGGCTGCAGGCTGGCCTTGCTGCGCAGTCGCACCAGGCGACGACCTCGGACGTTCTCCTCGTAGACCGTCAGATCGCGATGGCCGGACAGGTCCGTGACCAGCTCCTCCTGAACCAGGTGCGGGTCCCCCCACGTGCCGTAGAACTTGTTGTGCGTCACGACCACGGGGATCAGGCCCAAGGTGGCCACAGCCTCCCAGACCGCGGCGCTGACACCAGGGGTGTGCTCGGAGCGGAAGTCGTCCAGGACCACCACGCCGTCGTCCGTCAGAGCCTCCTTGGCGAATCGGATGTCGCCGATCACATGCTCATACAGGTGGGAGGCGTCGATGTGGATGAACCGGGCCGACTTCGGCTGGATCCGTCCGTCCGAGAGGACGGACGTGGGGGCCTGGATGACATTCGGCAGCGCGTCGTGGAAGGCCAGGTAGTTGGCCTCGAAGGCCTTCCTCGTCAGCGTGTCCCGGTACGACATGTCCATTTCGCCGGAGTTCGCCTCATCCGGGGCAGGTGAATCGAACAAGTCGCAGACGGTGAAGGTCTCGCCGTCACGCAAGTAGTCGGCCACCAGGATCGCGCTGCGGCCGAGGTAGGCGCCCATTTCGATGAGGTCCCCTGCGATCGCGGAGCGCTTCTGGCGCTCGAGCAGCCACACGAACAGGAACCGGTCGACACCGAAGAACCAGCCACGGACGTCGTCCAAGGTGGCAGGGAGCGCGGCGGGCTGCTCTGGAATCACGAAGTCTCCGACCGTCATCGACCCCTGGTGAGGGTCTGGGCGGTCGAGGCTATGAGATCACCGATCGCGGCTTCAAGAGTCCTGAGCCGTCTTTGACCACCGCTCCCAAAACTCCCACGCCCCGGTGCCTGGTGCACCTCCGGGGGCGCGGGGAACTACGCGACAATCCACCCACACAGGTACTGATCCGAACGCGCAGGGCCATCCGCACAGGGTGGTGTGTCGTGCATGTAGTTCATCGAGCAGAGCCCCGCGCCCCTGGGTGGTTGCAACTTCTCTACGCGGGGACCCTGAGAGACCACGCCGACGGTTCCACCGTCCATGTGCGTTCGCGTACCGGCGCGCTCAGTTCATGGTCCGCCTCGTACGTGAAGAGCCGGCCGCCCACCGTCACCCGCTGCGCCTGCACCATCAACGGCGCACCCCGCCCCCGCTGTCCGTTGATCCGCAGCTCCGCGCTCCCCGCCGCGCTCCGCAGAGCCAGCGCACGCATCGGATGCGCGGGGTCGGCCAGAACCTGGCCGTCCGCCTCGACGCGCAGTGGCGGAGGCGCAGCCTCCCGCTCCGTCGGCGGTGCCACGACCCGCGCGACCCGCCGACCGAGCTCTGTCCACCAGGCGGACGCCACCTTGTTCGCCCTCGGCGAACGCCCGCCGGGGATGTGCACCGCCCCCAGCACTACCCCGCCGTCGTCGTCCACCAGCAGGTCGAGTCGCCGATCGGCGCCGCTCACGATCGCGCGTGCCGCCTGGACCGGGCGCGTCTCCGCGCCCAGCGCGCGGGCCAGGTCGACCCCGTGGCCCCGGCCCACCGGGATGAGGCCGACCGGGGCCGCACCCAGCGTCGCCTGCTGGTGGAGGAGTTGGACCACCTGTTGCAGGTACCGGTCGTCGCCGATCACTACCGGTCGGCGACGACCACGTCGGGCCAGCAGTCGCTCGAGATCGATCAGGCTCTCCGACACGACGGCCTTCATCGGCAGCGCGGCCCCCAGCACGTCCCTGGCCACCCGGACCGACTCCCCGTCCAGAGCCAGCGCCGCCGGGGAGACCAGGACCAACACGGGCTCGCCCACCGAACGCTCAGCCGACACCGTGGTCCTTCCTCGGGTAATCTCTCGGTGTAAGAGCCCCTTGCGCTTTTGCGCCAGGGGCTTGGTCTATCCGGGGCCAGTGCGGCGACCTTCCGCCGTGTGTTTTGCCCCGCCCGAAAGGGGTGTACGCCTGTGCCCGCACTCGTGCTGGTCGGCGCTCAGTGGGGAGACGAGGGCAAGGGGAAGGCAACTGACCTTCTCGGAGGCTCTGTCGACTACGTAGTCCGCTATCAGGGCGGCAACAATGCCGGTCACACGGTGGTCGTAGGCGATCAGAAGTACGCCCTGCACCTTCTCCCGTCCGGCATCCTCAGCCCGAACTGCGTCCCGGTGATCGGCAACGGTGTCGTCATCGACCCGGCCGTGCTGCTCTCCGAGCTGGCCGGCCTGCAGGACCGTGGCGTGGATACCTCCAAGCTGCTGATCTCCGGCAACGCGCACCTGATCACCCCGTACCACCGGACCCTGGACAAGGTGTCCGAGCGGTTCCTGGGCAAGCGCAAGATCGGCACCACCGGTCGCGGCATCGGTCCCGCCTACGCCGACAAGATCAACCGCATCGGCATCCGGGTGCAGGACCTCTTCGACGAGAGCATCCTGCGCCAGAAGATCGAAGCGGCGCTCAACGACAAGAACCAGATCCTGGTCAAGCTCTACAACCGGCGCGCGATCCCGGCCGAGCTGGTCCTGGAGGAGTACCTCGGCTACGCCGAGAAGCTGCGCCCCTTCGTGGCCGACACCGCGCTGATCCTCAATCAGGCCCTGGAGCAGGGCAAGGTCGTGCTGATGGAGGGCGGCCAGGGCACGCTGCTGGACGTGGACCACGGGACGTATCCCTTCGTCACCTCGTCCAACCCGACCTCGGGCGGCGCCTGCACCGGCTCCGGCATCGGCCCGACGAAGATCGACCGCGTGATCGGCATCCTCAAGGCCTACACCACCCGCGTCGGCTCGGGCCCGTTCCCGACCGAGCTGTTCGACGCGGACGGCGAGGCGCTGCGCCGCATCGGCGGCGAGCGCGGCGTGACCACCGGCCGTGACCGCCGCTGCGGCTGGTTCGACGCCCCGATCGCCCGCTACGCGACCAGGATCAACGGCCTGACCGACATCTTCCTCACCAAGCTGGACGTGCTGACCGGCTGGGAGGAGATCCCGGTCTGCGTCGCCTACGAGGTCGACGGCAAGCGCGTCGACGAGGTGCCTCACTCGCAGAGCGACTTCCACCACGCGAAGCCGATCTACGAGAACCTGCCCGGCTGGTCCGAGGACATCACCAAGGCGCAGACCTTCGACGACCTGCCGAAGAACGCGCAGGACTACGTCAAGGCGCTGGAGGAGCTCTCCCGCTGCCGCATCTCCGCCATCGGCGTCGGCCCCGGCCGGACCGAGACGATCCAGGTGCACTCGCTGCTGGACTAGTCCAGCAGTCCGCAGTCCGCGTCGCTGCGCTCAGGCCCTCGCCCCTTCTCGGGCGGGGGCCTTTTGCATGTCCGCCCCGCAGAACATTGCACTAGTGCAGAATCTGATTGCCACTAGTGCATAAATTGGCTACCGTTCGAGCATGACCGCGAAGACCCCCTTGCCCGTCGTGCTCACCGGACGTCACATCCGCCTGGAGCCGCTCACCCTCGATCACGTCCCCGCGCTGTTCGACTCGCTCGGCGCGCACGCGGAAGAGGTCTTCCGCTGGATCCGCCCCTACCCGCGCAGTGCCGAGGAGCTGGCCGGCTTCGCCGACACGCTGCTCAACGGCCCGGACCGCTACCTCGCCTTCGCCGTCGTCGACCTGGCCACCGAGCGGCCCGTCGGCTGGACGGCCTACCTCGACATCCAGGAGCAGCACGAGCGCCTGGAGATCGGCTGGACCTGGTACGCCCGCTCGCACTGGCGCACCGGGGCCAACACCGAGGCCAAGCTGCTGCTGCTCACCCACGCCTTCGAGGACCTCGGCTTCGGGCGGGTCCAGTGGAAGACGGACATCAACAACGAGCGCTCGCAGAACGCCATCGCCCGCCTCGGCGCCGAGCGCGAGGGCGTGCTGCGACGGCAGGTGCAGCGCGGCGACGGCAGCTGGCGCGACAGCGTCTACTTCGGCATGAACATCGACGAATGGCCGGCGGCCAAGGCCCGCCTGACCGAACGTCTCGCGCAGGGCCAGGACGGGAAGCAGAGCAAGGGCTGAGGGGGCATCACCATGTCGGACATCGTCATCTCCGCGCCCACAGAGGCCGATCACTCGCGCTGGCGCGAGCTCTTCATCGGCTATGCCGAGTTCTACCACGTCGACATGACCGAGGAGCGGCTCGCCGAGTCCTGGGCCTGGATCCACGACGTAAACCACCCTGTCGAGTGTCTGCTCGCGCGTGACGCTGACGGGACGGCCATCGGGTTGGCCCATTTCAGCCCGGACCACTCGCCGCTGCGCGGCACCCGGGGCTTTCTGCACGACCTCTTCGTCGACCCGGCCCACCGGGGCGGCGGCACCGTCGACGCGATCCTCGCCGAGCTGCGCCGGATCGGCCGCGCGCGTGGCTGGTACCAGATCCGCTGGAACACCGCCGACGACAACTACCGGGCCCGCGCCGTCTACGACCGCAACGGCGAGAAGACACCCTTCCTGCTCTACGTCATGCCGGTGAACGAGAGCGGCTGACAGCCTGTCGCCCTGCCTCCGGATCACTAGACAGGCTGTCGGTTCCGGGGGCGGTCGGCCCGAAAATACGCTGGTGCGCATGACGATCTCCCCAGCCTCGGAAATCAGCGCAGACCCGGCACTCGGACAGGCGGTCAAGGCTGCCGACCGTGCCCACGTCTTCCACTCGTGGTCGGCGCAGTCCCTGATCGACCCCCTCGCCGTGGCCGGGGCCGAGGGTTCGTACTTCTGGGACTACGAGGGCAAGCGCTTCCTCGACTTCTCCTCCCAGCTGGTCAACACCAACATCGGTCACCAGCACCCGAAGGTCGTCGCCGCGATCCAGGAGCAGGCCGCCAAGCTCTGCACCTTCGCGCCGGCCTTCGCGATCGAGGCCCGCTCCGAGGCCGCACGCCTGATCGCCGAGCGCACGCCCGGCGACCTGGACAAGATCTTCTTCACCAACGGCGGCGCCGAGGCCAACGAGAACGCCATCCGCATGGCGCGTCTGCACACCGGCCGCCAGAAGGTGCTCGCCACCTACCGCTCGTACCACGGCGCCACCGCCAACGCGATCGCGCTGACCGGCGACCCGCGTCGCTGGCCGAACGAGACCGGCGTCTCCGGCATCGTCCACTTCTGGGGCCCGTACGCCTACCGCTCCAACTTCCACGCCGAGAACGAGGCGCAGGAGTGCGAGCGCGCGCTGGCGCACCTGGAGGCGACCATCGCCTTCGAGGGTCCGCAGACCGTCGCCGCGATCATCCTGGAGACCGTCGTCGGGACGGCCGGCATCCTCATCCCCCCGGCCGGCTACCTCGCCGGGGTGCGCGAGATCTGCGACCGCTACGGCATCGTCTTCATCCTGGACGAGGTCATGGCCGGCTTCGGCCGCACCGGCGAGTGGTTCGCCGCCGACCACTGGGGTGTCACCCCCGACCTGCTGACCTTCGCCAAGGGCGTCAACTCCGGCTACGTGCCGCTGGGCGGTGTCGCCATCAGCGGCGAGATCGCGGCGACCTTCGCCGAGCGCCCGTTCCCCGGCGGCCTGACCTACTCCGGCCACCCGCTGGCCTGCGCCTCCGCCGTGGCGACGATCAACGCCATGGCCGACGAGGGCATCGTCGAGAACGCCAAGCACATCGGCGAGACCGTGATCGGCCCGGAGCTCCGCGCGATGGCCGAGCGCCACCCGTCCATCGGCGAGGTCCGTGGCCTGGGCGTCTTCTGGGCCGTCGAGCTGGTGAAGAACCGCGAGACCCGCGAGCCGATCACCCCGTACAACGCGGCCGGCGCCGCCAACGCGCCGATGGCCGAGCTGGCGGCGGCGTGCAAGCAGCGCGGTCTGTGGCCGTTCACCAACATGAACCGCTTCCATGTCGTGCCGCCGTGCAACGTCTCCGAGGCCGAGGCCAAGGAGGGTCTGGCGATCCTCGACGAGGTTCTCACCCTGACCGACGCCCACACGGTCTGACCTGCGACGCTTCCTGGCGCCTCTGCGGGCCGGCCTTAATCGGCTCGTGACTTGGTCTACACCATTTCGGCTCCGCAACCCCTCCGAGTGGGGGGTGCGGGGCCTTACCATTGGGGGGCCTGGACCGGCAGTATGCGGATGATCTCCGCGAAGACGTGCGAAGCGGAGGATTTGGTCATGCCATCTGGCAGAGCCACCGACCGCCCGTTCGCTCCCGTGGTCCAGCGCAGCTCGCTGCGCGAGCAGGTCGCGGGCGCCCTCCGCGACGAACTCATGGCAGGCCGCCTCGGCGCGGGCCGCCACTTCACCGTCAAGGAGATCGCCGATCTCTACGGCGTATCGGCGACGCCGGTCCGCGAGGCCCTGGTCGACCTGGCGGCCCAGGGGATGCTCGTCGTCGAGCCCGGCCGCGGTTTCGCCGTCCCCCGCTTCACCTGGGACGACTTCGTGGACATCGTCGAGGCCCGCTCGCTGGTCATCGACGGTGTGTTCCGCCGGGTCGACCAGCGCTGGTCCGGCTTCGACTGGGCGTCCGTCCCCTCCCTGCGCCGCCGCGCCGACGCGGCGGTCCGGGCGGCCCGCGGGGGGCATCTGGACGTCCTGGTCGGCTGCGACCGGCGGTTCTGGGGCGAGCTCGGGGCCTTCACCGGCAACCGGCGGATCAGCGACTACCTGGACTGGCTCCGGGTCCAGTACTGGATCTTCGCTGCCGGGTACCTGCGCGGCCGTGAGGACATCGCCTCGTTCTGCTGGTCCCGCCACCTGGAGCTGGTCGACCTGATCGAGGCCCGCGACGTCGAATCGGTGCATGCGATGCTCCGCGACTACAACGAGGAGTCGCTGCGGCAGATGTCCGTGCTGTGCGGCCGCTCCTTGGCGCAGGTCCCGACCCCGCGCGAACCGGACACGTCGCCTCGAACGACGCAGTAGGGTGGACGGGCCCCGGCCCCTAGATCGTTCAGGAGAGCGTGTTGGCCTGCGACATCTGGCTCGTCCCACTGGTCGACCTGCTGGTGCTCAGCCCTGACAATCCGTTCGGCGAGGATCTGGAGATCTACAACGCGTCCCTCGCGGCGGCGGGCCTGCCGGCCGTGCCGGTCTTCCAGTACATGCCCGGCCTGAGCGGGGATGTCGAGCCGGTGGCGGCGTTCGACTACGAGTCGCTGCACTTTCTGCGACGCGCGTACCTGCTTCAGCTGACCGGCCTGGACGTGACGCCGGTGGACGAGCTCGGCGGGGACTACGAGCAGCTGCTGGAGATGTTCGAGGCGACGGCGGAGCAGAGCCACTTGGTGTGGCACTTCGACCATGCGGGGGCGTACGTCCCGCTGGACTTCGACGTGCCGGTGGTGGACGACGCCCTGCTGGCGACGGGCGGCCCACTGGGCTCCGTGCAGAGGCTCCTGAAGGAGCTGGAGTCGGTGGCCCCGCACATCGGCATCGACCACCAGCTCCCCCCGGTCCCGGTCCGCCCGGTTGCGCCGACGACGCTGGAGGGCCCGGCCTTCCCCCCACCGGGCCAGGACGGCCCTTACGCCCGCGAACGCCACGCCTGGATCGGCCTCCACGCCGCGGCGACGCGCGCGCTGGCCCAGGGCTCCATGATCGTCTTCGCCTAGCCTTCGCTCCCGCATGTAGTTGCACCTTCAGGGGCGCGGGGCTCTGCTCGTTGAACTGCATGCGCGACAAGCCACCCGCGCAGGTAGAGCCCCGAACGCGCAGGGCCATCCTCCCCCAGCCTTCGGCCGGGGGTACCCCCTGTCAGTGGTTTCTCGCGCATGCAGTTCATCGAACAGAGCCTCGCGCCCCCGGGTGGTTGCAACTTCCCCGAGGTGCGTCTGCCTAGCGCAGCGGGGACTCCGGGGGCCTCTGCCGTGGCATCGTCGGGCGGCTGCCCATCGTGGGGAGGACGCGAACCTGCGCGCCGGCGCCCTCGACGCGGCCGCCCCAGACGCCCGCGGCCTGCGTCGGCAGCTGTGTCATCGACGCGCGGAACTCCAGCATCCACTCCGAGGTCTCCGTGCGGACCATGTCCGACACGTCCTCGCAGAACCGCCGCAGCACGCCCAGGCAGCGCTCCGCCGCCTCGCTCGCCGTCCCCTCCGTGGGGCCCAGCACCTCGCGCACGCACTCGGAGGCCCAGTCGAACTGGAACGCCTCCAGCCGCCGCTGCAGCGCCTGCGCCGTGCTGATGTCGCGCATCCAGCCGCTGGTCAGCCCGAAGACCCGGTCCGCAAGCACGCAGCAGGCGGCCAGCACCAGCAGCACGTAGCCCCAGTCGTGACCGGCCTTCCACACGCCCGTCAGGGCGACCAGCGGCAGTACCGCGCCGCCCGCGCCCAGCACCGCCGCGAGGCCGCGCAGGATCCGCGCGCCCCTGCGCTTCCAGCGGCGGTCGCGGTGGTACCAGTCGATCGCCTCGACCGCGCGCTCCTCGGACCAGCGGTAGAGCTCCTCCAGCCGCTCGGCCGGCTCGCCCCAGTCGCCCAGGGGGAACTGGCGAACGCTCAGATCATGGCCGCTGCCTGCCGAGCGCGGCGCGGGCACGGCGGGAGCGGGGGCGGCTGATGTGTCCTCAGCCCCGGCCTCCTTGCCCCAGGAGGATTCCTCGGGCTGCATCTCCGGCTGGCTCACCGTGGAACTCCCTGTCCTTCGGCCTGCTCGGCTTCCAAGAGATACTTCTTACCGCCAAATGGCTGACCGTGGTGGCGGTTCGGGTCGGATTGTTGTGCGAAATCGTGGAGGTTCTGCAAGGTCGGCGCGATGATCGCACTCCCTGCGGCTGATTTACATCTCACCCGTACGAGGGGGTGCAATCGAGGCACGGATCTGACCGGTTGCCGAATTGTTGCGAATTGTCGCTTTCGTCGTGACATTTCGCCTCGCGCGGGCCGGGTCGCCTGCGGCAGGCACTAGGCTCTTGTGCTGTGAAGGTCCTTGTCATCGGCGGCGGCGCCCGCGAACACGCCCTGTGCCGCGCGCTCTCGCTCGATCCCGAAGTCACCTCCCTGCACTGCGCGCCCGGCAACGCCGGCATCGCCGCGGTCGCCCAGGTCCACGCCGTGGACCAGCTGGACGGCCGGGCCGTTGCCGACCTCGCCGTGGAGCTCGGCGCCGAGTTCGTCATCGTCGGTCCGGAGGCCCCGCTCGTCGCGGGCGTCGCCGACGCCGTCCGCGGGCGCGGCATCCCCGTCTTCGGCCCGAGCGGCGAGGCCGCCCAGCTGGAGGGCAGCAAGGCGTTCGCCAAGGACGTGATGGCCGCGGCAGGCGTTCCCACCGCGCGCTCCTACGTCTGCACCACCGCCGAGGAGGCGGCCGAGGCGCTGGACGCCTTCGGCCCGCCGTACGTCGTCAAGGACGACGGCCTGGCGGCCGGCAAGGGCGTCGTCGTGACGGAGGACCTCCAGGAGGCCCTCGACCACGCGGCGAGCTGCGAGCGCGTCGTCATCGAGGAGTTCCTCGACGGCCCCGAGGTCTCCCTCTTCGCGGTCACCGACGGCACGACGGTCGTCCCGCTGCAGCCTGCCCAGGACTTCAAGCGCGTCGGCGACGACGACGCGGGCCCGAACACCGGCGGCATGGGCGCGTACTCGCCGCTGCCGTGGGCGGACCCGAAGCTGGTCGAGGAGGTCCAGGAGATGGTCCTCCAGCCGACCGTCGACGAGCTGCGGCGTCGTGGCACGGAGTTCTCCGGTCTGCTCTACGCCGGTCTGGCGATCACCTCGCGCGGGGTGCGCGTGATCGAGTTCAACGCGCGCTTCGGCGACCCGGAGACGCAGGTCGTGCTGGCGCGCCTGAAGACCCCCCTCTGCGGCCTGCTGTACGCGGCGGCGACCGGCCACCTGGCGACCTTCCCCGAGCTGCGCTGGCGTGACGGCGCGGCGGTGACGGTGGTCGTGGCCTCGGAGGGCTACCCGGCTGCGCCGCGCTCCGGCGACCCGATCGGCGGCCTCGCCGAGGCGGAGTCGGCGGACGGCACGGCCTACGTCCTCCACGCGGGCACGCGCCTCGCCGACGACGGCGAGACGGTCCTGAGCGCGGGCGGCCGCGTACTCTCCGTGACGGCGACCGGCAAGGACCTCACCCAGGCCCGCGCCCGCGCGTACGACGCGGTCTCCAAGATCACCCTCCAGGGCTCCCACCACCGCAGTGACATCGCGGCTAAGGCTGCTGGACTCTGAGGCACCTGAGGTAGTTGCACCACCCAGGGGCGCGCGGAACCGCGCGACAAGCCACCCGGGGAGCTGGGCCGCCGAACGAGCGGGGCCATCCGCACAGGGTGGTTGTTCGCGCAGTTCCCCGCGCCCCTGAGGTGCTGCAACGTCCCTCCGACGTAGCCGCAGATCAGCAGAGCCCCGCGGCTTGGGGTGCTGCCTGGCTGATCTCCCCGCTTCGGCCCAATGCCACAGGCGGAAAGCAGACGAACGCCCAGCGCGCAGCGTTTAGCCCACCCGCACATTCCTTCGGGTGATGGGAACCGCATCCGGCTGACGCATCGCCGCACGCCGCCGTATGGTGCCCAGGACCGGCGCGCTCCCCGGAGCGCGGGGGTCGCCTGCGCGGGTACACCACCACGCCAGGGGGGAAGCTGCGGTCCACAGGGAATCACTGATCCGAGTGGTTCCGGGCCGAGGCAGGAACACCGGGCCGGGCTCGTGCGTCGGATCGGACAGGGGCGTAGGACGTGCGAAAGCCACAACGGCTCGATTTCTCGTCGGCGGTAGGGGGTGATCCGAGCCATGGGCAGCATGGGCAGCAGCATGGGCATGGGAACAGGCGCTGACGCCGCGGTCGCCCGCGCCGCAGCGATCCTCCGGTTGCGCGGGCTCGCGCTCGCCGCCGCCGCGGTGCCCGCGGCTGTCGCCGCCGTGTTGATCGCCGGGCGGTTCACCGGGCGGCTCGGCGCGGCCGGCAGCGCCGACGCGGGGGCCTGGGACGTGGCCAGGTACGCCGTCGTCGCCGTCGCGCTGCTCACCCTCGGCTGGGCTGCCGCCTTCGCCGCGGCCCTGCGCAGGGCGCGGCCCTCGCGGACGCCCGCCGTGCTGCTCGCCGAGCGCGACGCGCCGGAGTTCTACCGGCTGGTGCGCGAGCTCGCCGAGCGGATGGAGGTGCCCGCGCCCGGCGCCGTCGCGCTGACGCCGGACTGTGACAGCTGGCTGGAGGACGAGGCGGCACCCGGCGGACGGACGCCCGCGCCGCCCACACTCGTCGTCGGCTCGCCCTTCCTGTGGTGGATGCGCGTCGCCGAGCTGCGCGCGCTGCTCGCGCCGGTCGTCGCCGGGGCCGCCTGCTCGCTCGATCCGGAGATCTCCGCTGCCCGGCGCTTCACCCACGGGCTGGACGCGCTCCTCGGCGCGCACCAGGGGCGGCGCGGGGTCTGGGCGTCCATACCCGCCCGCTGGCTGCTGCGCCGCTCGCGCGGCCACGCGGCCGAGCTGGAGCGCGCCGTCGCCGGCTGGGCGTCCGAGCGGGCGCGGCAGGTCGACTACGGGCAGCGGATCGCCGCCCAGGAGCAAGTCGGCCTCGCCTACGCGGGCTGGGACCGGCTGCTGACCAGGGTCGCGCTGCCCGCCTGGCGGCTCGGCCGCTGCCCGACGCGGCTCAACGCCGGCGTCGTCTCCGCGCTGACCGAGCTCTCCCGGCGCGACCGCCTCGCGGAGGGCTTCGAGAGCCGCCTGGGTGAGCGCCCCGCCTGCGATCTGCTGGAGGAACCGGGCCGGATCGACGAGGCCACCTCCTTCCTCGCCGCCGAGCTCTTCTACGCCGGTCCCGTCGCCGCGCCCGCCCCGGCGGCGGAAGATCGCGGCCTGGACTGGGCGGACTACCCCCACGAGATCGTGCTGCGCCAGTGGCGCAACCAGTCCGCCGCGCTGCTTGCGGCCGTTGGCGCGGGCGCGGAATCGGCCGCGGCGCTCGTCGCTCTCTCCGCCGCGCTCCGGGCCCTGCGCGACGACGGCGAGGCGCTGGCCGCGAAGGTCGAGGCGCAGCGCGGGCCCCTGCCCGCCGCCCGCAGCGGTCGGGACGCCGTCGCCGACGGCCTCCAGGCACTCGTCTGCCGGGCCGCCGTCGAGTCGGGCCGAGCCGAGCCGGGGCTGGACTGGCTGGACGGGCCGGTGCTGCTGGTCGACGGCCGTCGCCGTACCGATCTGGGCGCGCCCGTCGCGCTCGCGGTCGAACACGGGGATGAGCAGCCGCTCCGCGCCTGGCTGGAGGAGTTGGGCATCACCCCCGACCGCCCCGCCCGACTGCGGTGACGACGGCGAGGGAGCAACAGCATGGTGACGGAGCGTCAACCTCCACCTCGGCCACTGCTATGAAGCCGCAGCTGTGCTTACGATGGACATACTGCCGGTGAGTTCCCGGCAGCGCACGGTAACGGAGCCTCGCATAACAGTTCGTCAGTTCCGTGGGAGCCAGGTCCCAGGAGGGGAGCGGGGGCAGTGGGTGCAGAGCAGACCCGCCGCTGGGAGTCCGGCGCGCTCGCGCACGGGGTGACCGACCCGTTCGGCCAAGGCCCCCTGCCGTGGCTCCGCGGCGCCGACCAGTACTTCGACGACACCGGCCTCATGGTCCCCTGGTACGTAGACCCGGCGCTGCTCCCGGCCGCCCGACGCGCGCCCGACTACGACCCACGGCCCGCCCTCGGCCGCCCGCGCACCTCCGACGACGTCGGCGGCCAGATCAAGGGCTTCGCCGCCGGTGCCACCGACCTCGGCGGCTCGCTCGACCTGCGCGTCAGCGTCAACCCGCCGCAGGAGTTCACCGTCGACGTCTACCGGATCGGCCACTACGGCGGTGCGGGCGCACGGCACGTGGCCGCGAGCCCCCGCGTCTCCGGCCTGGTGCAGCCGCCGCCGCTGGTCGCCGGGCGGACGGTCTCCTGCCACCACTGGTGGATGTCCTGGCGGCTGCAGATCCCGACGCACTGGACCCCGGGCGCGCACGTCGCCGTGCTGACGACGGCCGACCACCGGCACCGCAGCCACATCCCCTTCACCGTCCGGGCCGGGCGGGACGCCGACCTGCTGCTGCTCCTGCCCGACGTCACCTGGCAGGCGTACAACCTCTACCCGGAGGACGGCCGGACCGGCGCCAGTCTCTACCACGCCTGGAACGAGAAGGGCGAGCTGTTCGGGGAGGAGGAGGCGGCGACGACGGTCTCCTTCGACCGCCCCTACGCCGGCGCCGGGCTGCCCCTGCACATCGGCCACGCCTACGACTTCATCCGCTGGGCCGAGCGCTACGGCTACGACCTCGCCTATGCCAACGCCACCGACCTGCATGCCGGCCGCATCGATCCGAACCGCTACCGGGGCCTGGTCTTCCCCGGCCACGACGAGTACTGGTCCGCGCCGATGCGCCGCGCCGTCGAGGAGGCCCGCGACGGCGGCACCTCGCTCGTCTTCCTCTCCGCCAACACCATGTACTGGCAGGTCCAGCTCCACCCGGGCCCGTCCGGGGACCCTGACCGGCTGCTGACCTGCAGCAAGCGCCAGGCCGACGCGCCGCCCAGCGTGCTCTGGCGCGAGCTCGGGGAGCCGGAGCAGCAGGTGATGGGCATCCAGTACGCGGGCCGGGTGCCCGAGCCGGTCCCGATGGTCGTGCACAACACCGACCACTGGCTCTGGGAGGGCACCGGCCTCCAGGACGGCGACGCCCTGCCGGGACTGGTCGCGGGGGAGTCGGACCGCTACTTCCCGCGTGTCCCGCTGCCGGTCTCGACCGAGCGCGTGCTGCTGGCCCACTCGCCCTACCGGGACGCCAAGGGCGTCGCCCGGCACCAGGAGACCTCGCTCTACCGCGCGCCCAGCGGGGCCCACGTCTTCGCCAGCGGCACCTTCGCCTGGTCGCCCGCGCTGGACCGTCCCGGCCACACCGACGAGCGGATCCAGCGGGCCACGGCCAATCTGCTGGATCGTATCTGCAAGGTGCACTGACCGTGCCGGGGCGGTGCTGGGGCGGTGAGGGGGTGGTGCTGGAACGGTGCATTGCCGCTGGCCGGCCCGGCGCATGAAAGACTCAGGGACGGCCACCCACCCAAAAAGACCCCTGTCTTGAAGTCCCGAGGGAACCACCTTGAGCGGATTTGTCGAGAAGCCCGAGCCGGTGCAGGTGCCCGGCCTGATCCACCTGCACACCGGAAAGGTGCGCGACCTCTATCGCGACGAGGCGGGCCAGTTGGTGATGGTCGCCAGCGACCGCACCTCCGCCTTCGACTGGGTGCTGCCGACGAACATCCCGGACAAGGGCCGGATCCTGACGCAGCTCTCACTCTGGTGGTTCGAGCGCCTCGCGGACATCGTCCCCAACCACGTGGTCTCCACCGAGGTCCCGGCCGGTGCGCCGGCGGAGTGGGAGGGCCGCACGCTCATCTGCCGCAGTCTGACCATGCTCCCGGTGGAGTGTGTCGCCCGCGGCTACCTGACCGGTTCGGGCCTGGTCGAGTACAAGGCGCAGCGCACGGTCTGCGGGATCACCTTGCCCGAGGGCCTGGTGGACGGCTCCGAGCTGCCCGCGCCGATCTTCACCCCGGCGCTCAAGGCCGAGGTCGGCGAGCACGACGAGAACGTCCCCTACGAGGAGGTCGCCCGCCGGGTCGGCGCGGACATCGCGGCGCAGCTGCGGCAGACGACCATCGCCGTCTACGGCCGGGCCAGGGACATCGCCCGCGAGCGCGGCATCATCCTGGCGGACACCAAGTTCGAGTTCGGCCTGGGCGAGGACGGCGAGAGCCTGGTCCTCGGCGACGAGGTGCTGACCCCGGATTCCTCCCGCTTCTGGCCGGCCGACGCCTGGGAGCCGGGCCACGCGCAGCCGTCCTTCGACAAGCAGTTCATCCGCGACTGGCTGGCCTCGCCCGCCTCGGGCTGGGACCCGCGCTCCGAGGAGCCGCCGCCCGCGCTGCCGGCGGAGATCATCGCGCAGAGCCGCGCCCGCTACATCGAGGCGTTCGAACGCCTCACGGGTCAGAGCTGGGCGTAAGCCCCGTCAGGGGCGCGAGGAACTGCGCGACAAGCCACCGATGAGCAGATGGTCCTCAATGTGCAGGGCCATCCGCACACGGTGGTTTCTCGCGCAGTTCCTCGCGCCCCTGATGGTGCAACTGGACGAGGGCATGAAAAAGGCGCCCCGAGGGGCGCCTGGAGCGGACGACGAGATTCGAACTCGCGACCCTCACCTTGGCAAGGTGATGCTCTACCAACTGAGCCACGTCCGCACTGCCGTTTCCGGCGGAACCAACTCTACAACATCCCCGGCGGTGCTCCGGCCGGACCGGAACGAACGAAGGGCGCCTCCGAAGAGGCGCCCTTCGCGCTGGAGCGGACGACGAGATTCGAACTCGCGACCCTCACCTTGGCAAGGTGATGCTCTACCAACTGAGCCACGTCCGCATGATGCTCACCTCAGCCCTGGAGCTTCGGTGCACCCCACTCTACCTCATCCGCCGGTGGCCTTCGCCGACCTTTGTCGAGGTGAGCAGAGTCGAGCAGGTGACAGGGATTGCACACTGTGCCTTCCCCCTGGAAGAGGGACGCTCTACTACTGAGCTACACCTGCGAGAGCCGCCCCGCCGAGCCGGCCTTTCGGCCTGCCTGCGGTGCGTTCCGCTGAGAAGAACATTAGCCCATCTCGCGGGCCGTGATCACCACGGCGGGGCGGTATGTCCGAATTGCCGGAAAAATCATAGGCAATCGGCCCTCTGTTCCGTCAGCCTGTCCCGTCAGCTCGCCTGAGCGAAGGCCTCGTAGACGTGCTTGGGCAGCCGGCCACGGGCGGGAAGGTCGATCCCGCGGGACTGGGCCCAGGCGCGGACCGTCGCCGGGTCGGGCGCGATCTCGGTCCGTCGGGGGGCCGCCTTGACCGCGGCGCCACGCGCCTGCTTGCGGCCTGCTTGCACATAGGGCGCGAGCGCGGCGCGGAGTTTCTCCGCGTTCTTGGTGGACAGGTCGATCTCGTACGACTTTCCGTCGAGTCCGAACTGAACCGTTTCCTCGGCGACGCCTCCGTCCAGATCGTCGGAGAGCGTGACCACAACGCGCTGAGCCATGGAAGCCAATCCTCTCGGGCATTGCCGTGCGACCGCAGGTGCTGGTCGCGACCGGCGTTGCCATTCTGCCCCCCGGAGCCCCTGAAATCGAAGAGGCAAGTTATTTCGACGCTATTTTCGTGTCGTTTCGGTACCGCTCCGATACCGGTGCGAAACCTCAGAATCGTGCATTTTTGGTAGGTGTGTCGTGGGGCGTCCTCGGCGGGCGTCCCGAGCGGGCGCCCGGCCACTACCCATCGGTAGCAATTTGTGTGAACCTCCGCACGATTCGCTGATCTACGCGCGTCGCACTGGACGAGTCTCCAGGTTCGCATCGTGACCCCGGTAGTCTGGGAACTCCCCCCGCACCACTCATCACCGGGAGTACCCGTGGCACGCGTCGTTGTCGACGTCATGCTCAAGCCGGAGATCCTCGACCCGCAGGGCCAGGCGGTACAGCGTGCGCTGCCGCGCCTGGGCTTCGAGGGGATCGCCGACGTCCGCCAGGGCAAGCGCTTCGAGCTGGAGGTGGAGGGCCCGGTCGACGACGCCGCGCTCGCCCGCATCCACCAGGCAGCCGAGACCTTCCTCGCCAACACCGTCATCGAGGACTTCACCGTCCGCGTCGAGACCGTGCCCGTCGAGGAGGGCCAGTGACCGCCAGGGTCGGCGTCGTCACCTTCCCCGGCAGCCTCGACGACCGCGATGCGCAGCGCGCGGTGCGGCTGGCCGGGGCCGAGCCGGTCGCGCTCTGGCACCGCGACACCGACCTGCACCAGGTCGACGCGGTGGTCCTGCCCGGCGGCTTCTCCTTCGGTGACTACCTGCGGGCCGGCGCGATCTCGCGCTTCTCGCCGGTGATGACCACGATCATCGAGCAGGCCAAGGCGGGCATGCCCGTCCTCGGCATCTGCAACGGCTTCCAGGTGCTGACGGAGTCGCACCTGCTGCCCGGCGCGATGCTGCGCAACAACCACCTGCACTTCATCTGCCGCGACCAGAAGCTGCGGGTGGAGAACAACGGGACCGCCTGGACCAGCGATTACGCGTCGGGCCAGGAGATCATGATCCCGCTGAAGAACATGGACGGCCGCTTCACCGCCGACCGTCGCACGGTCGACGAGCTCGAGGCCGAGGGCCGGGTGGTCTTCCGCTACCTCGACGGCAACCCGAACGGCTCGATCAACGACATCGCCGGCATCACGAACGCCGCGGGCAACGTCGTCGGCCTGATGCCGCACCCGGAGCACGCCGTCGACCCGATGGTCGGCACCGGCGGCACGGACGGCACCGGCTTCTTCACCTCGATCCTCAAGCGGCTGGTGAACGCCTGATGACTCTCGACACCGTCAAGAACGCGACGGCCACCCCGGACGTCGAGCTCCCCTGGGCCGCGCTCGGCCTCAAGGAGGACGAGTACCTGCGGATCCGCGAGATCCTGGGCCGTCGTCCCACCGGCGCCGAGCTGGCCATGTACTCGGTGATGTGGTCCGAGCACTGCTCCTACAAGTCGAGCAAGGTGCACCTGCGCCAGTTCGGCGAGAAGGCCCCGCAGTCCGACGCGATGCTGGTCGGCATCGGCGAGAACGCCGGCGTCGTCGACGTCGGCCAGGGCTACGCGGTCACCTTCAAGATCGAGTCGCACAACCACCCGTCCTACGTCGAGCCCTACCAGGGCGCGGCCACCGGCGTCGGCGGCATCGTGCGCGACATCATCTCGATGGGCGCCCGCCCGGTCGCGGTGATGGACCCGCTGCGCTTCGGCGCGTTCGACCACCCCGACACCAAGCGCGTGCTGCCCGGCGTCGTGGCCGGCATCGGCGGCTACGGCAACTGCCTGGGCCTGCCGAACATCGGCGGCGAGGTCGTCTTCGACTCCTGCTACCAGGGCAACCCGCTGGTCAACGCCCTGGCCGTGGGCGTGATGAAGCACGAGGACATCCACCTGGCGCAGGCGTCAGGGCCCGGCAACAAGGTCGTCCTCTACGGCGCCCGCACCGGCGGCGACGGCATCGGCGGCGCGTCGATCCTGGCCTCGGAGACCTTCGACGGGACGAAGCCGAGCAAGCGCCCGGCGGTCCAGGTCGGCGACCCATTCCAGGAGAAGCTGCTCATCGAGTGCACGTTGGAGGCCTTCCGCGAGCAGCTCGTCGTCGGCATCCAGGACCTCGGCGCGGCTGGTCTCTCCTGCGCGACCAGCGAGCTGGCGTCCAACGGCTCCGGCGGCATGCGCTGCGACCTGGACGACGTCCCGCTGCGCGACGCGACGCTGACTCCTGAGGAGATCCTCATGAGCGAGTCGCAGGAGCGCATGTGCGCAGTCGTCGAGCCGGCCAAGGTCGAGCGCTTCCTCGCGATCTGCGAGAAGTGGGACGTCACCGCCACCGTCATCGGTGAGGTCACCGACGGCGACCGGCTGGAGATCTTCTGGCACGGCGAGAAGATCGTCGACGTCGACCCGCGCACCGTCGCCCACGACGGCCCGGTCTACGAGCGTCCGTACCACCGCCCGAGCTGGCAGGACGCGCTCCAGGCCGACGCCCCGACGGCGGAGCGGCTGGCCCGCCCGGCGACGGGCGAGGAGCTGCGCGCCACGGTGCTGCAGCTGGTCTCGTCGCCGAACCAGGCGGACAAGAGCTGGATCACGAGCCAGTACGACCGCTTCGTGCTCGGCAACACGGTGCTGGCGCAGCCGGAGGACTCCGGCATGATCCGCGTCGACGAGTCCACCGATCTCGGCGTCGCCATCGCCACGGACGGCAACGGCCGCTTCACGAAGCTCGACCCGTACATCGGTGCCCAGCTCGCGCTGGCCGAGGCCTACCGCAACGTGGCCGCGACGGGTGCGAAGCCGCTGGCCGTCTCCGACTGCCTCAACTTCGGCTCCCCGGAGGACCCCGAGGTCATGTGGCAGTTCGCCGAGGCCACCCGTGGTCTCGCGGACGGCTGCCTGGAGCTCGGCACCCCGGTCACCGGCGGCAACGTCTCGCTCTACAACCAGACGGGCACCGAGGCGATCCACCCGACGCCGGTCGTGGCCGTGCTGGGCGTCATCGACGACGTCACCCGCCGCACGCCGATCGCCTTCGCGGAGGAGGGCCAGCTGGTCTACCTCCTCGGCGACACGGCCGACGAGCTGGGCGGTTCGGCCTGGGCGCAGCTGGCCCACGACCACCTCGGCGGCCTGCCGCCGAAGCTGGACCTCCAGCGCGAGAAGCTGCTCGCCGAGATTCTGATCGCCGCCTCGCGCGACGGCATGATCGACGCGGCGCACGACCTCTCCGACGGCGGCCTGATCCAGGCGCTCACCGAGAGCGCCCTGCGCGGCGGCAATGGCGTCCGGCTCGTCGTTCCCGAGGAGCTCGACCCGTTCGTGTTCCTCTTCTCGGAGTCCGCGGGCCGTGCGATCGTGGCGATCCCGCGCAGCGAGGAGCTCCGCTTCACCGAGATGTGCGGCGTCCGGGGTCTCCCGGCCACCCGCATCGGCGTCGTGGACGGCGACTCGATCGAGCTCCAGGGCCACTTCACCCTGTCGCTCGACGAACTGCGCGACGCGAACACCGGCGTGATCGAGGCGCTGCTCGCCTGAGGCGCCGCTTGCCGGACACCAGCCCTTGTCCGAGGCTGATCACGGGCCCCACCGCTGCGGCGGTGGGGCCCGTGTCACGTTCGCGCGGCCCGTCCTGTCCCCCCTGAGGAAGCCCCGCCGAGGGGCCCCGGCTAAGGAGACGACGACCATGGCCCGCATCTCGCTGACCCCGCCCCGCACGGTGTTCTACCGCCTCACCGAGTGGTACTCCCGGCGCACCTACGGCGAAGTCCTCGACCCCGCCAAGGCGTACGCGCACAACACCCGGGTGCTGCTCGGCATCGCCGGGTTCGAGCGCAAGGTCGCCACGTGGAACAAGCTCGACCCCGCCCTCAAGGAGCTGGCCGTCATGGCCTGTTCGGCGCGGATCGGCTGCTCCTGGTGCATGGACTTCGGCTACTGGGAGGCGCACAAGCTCGGCATCCCGGCGGAGAAGCTGCGCGCCGTCCCGGCCTGGCGCGAGCAACGCGAGGTCTTCACCGAGCTGGAGCGCGCCGTGATGGAGTACGCCGAGGCGATGACCGAGACCGAGCCGGCGGTCACCGACGAGATGGCGGCGCGGCTGACCAAGCTGCTCGGGGAGCCCGCCTTCGTCGAACTGACCGTGATGGTCGCCGTCGAGAACTTCCGATCCCGGGTCAACTCGGCTTTCGGGCTGGTGGGTCAGGGATTCTCGGACCGCTGCGCGATACCGTCGGAGGCGTGACGACTGACACCGACGCACTCAAGACGTTCGAAGAGCACCGGGGAACGCTCTTCGGCATCGCCTACCGGATGCTCAGCAGCGCCGCCGACGCCGAGGACATCGTCCAGGACGCCTGGCTGAAGTGGAGCTCCGTCGATGCCGACGCGATCACCCAGCCCCGCGCGTATCTCGCGCGGACCGTCACCAACCTCTCCCTCAACCGGCTGCAGTCCGCTGCCGTGCAGCGCGAGTCCTACGTCGGCCCGTGGCTGCCGGAGCCGCTGGTGACCGCGCCTGATGCCAGCGGCGACGTCGAGCAGGCGGAGTCGGTCTCGCTGGCCATGCTCGTCGTGCTGGAGACGCTCTCGCCGCTGGAGCGCGCGGTCTTCCTGCTCAAGGAGATCTTCGGCTTCTCCTTCGGCGAGATCGCCGGGATGGTCGACCGCAGCGAGGCCTCCGTCCGGCAGGTCGGCAGCCGGGCACGGAACCATGTGCAGGCGCGCCGCCCGCGCTACGACGCCCCGTCCGAAACCCGGCGGGCCGTCACCGACGAGTTCCTCGCAGCCTGCGTCGGCGGGGACATCAACCGGATGATGGAGCTGCTCGCGCCCGACGTGACCGTCTGGTCCGACGGCGGCGGCAAGATCCGTGCCGCGCTCCGCCCGGTCCACGGCGCGGAGAAGGTCGCCCGCTGGATCCTCGGGGTGCTGCAGCGGCCTATCCCCGACATGGCGGTCCATCAGGTCGACGTCAACGGCAAGCCGGGCATGCTGATCACCTCGGCCGGAGTCGCGGACGACGTCTTCACCGTCGACCTGGACGAGCACGGCGCGATCGAGGCCATCCGCCTGATCCGCAACCCGGACAAGCTGACCCACGTCGCCACCCCGTGAAGCCGCCGTCGCTCTGCAGGAGCTGACCGTTGATCCAGCCCCCGGCGGGGGAGAGCAGGAAGGCGACCCGGCACCGGTGAGCAGGGCGACGGGGCGGGGTGCGGTGGTCATGGCGTTCACGATCGGCGCGGGTCCGGAGTCTCGGCCACTGGAATTCCCGGTGGCAGCCGAGGCCCGCCGTCAGAGTCTTCGTCATGATCCTTCAACCTGTGACCGACGATCTCGACGCGTACCTGGCGGCGGACGAGATGATCGACCATCGGCATCCGGAGATCCGGCGGGTCGCGGCCGAGCTGGCCACGCCGGAGGCCGCGTACCTCTTCGTCCGCGACGAGGTGTTGCACTCCGCCGACGCGGGCGCGTACAGCGCGGCGTTCCGCGCGTCGGAGGTACTCGCGGCGCGCAACTCGATCTGCCTGGGCAAGTCCCATCTGCTGGCCGCGCTGCTGCGGGCCCAGGTTGTCCCGACGGGGCTCTGCTACCAACGGCTGGAGGACGGCGAGGGCGGCTTCGTGCTGCACGGCCTGGTCGCCGTCCATCTCGGCGGGCGCTGGGCGCGGTTGGACGCGCGGGGAAACCGGGAGGGTGTGGACGCCCGGTACGACCTGGAGCGTGAGCGGCTGGCCTGGCCGGTGCGGGGGGAGATCGGGGAGGTGGACTACCCCGGCGTCTACGCGGCTCCGCCGCAGGGATTGCTCCGCGCGCTGGAGCTGGCGGTGCCGGGCGAGGGCGGCTACGCCTACCTGCCGAGCGAGCTGCCGGAGTGAGGGCGCAGGCAGGAGCTGTCCTGAATATCGGGACAACGTCAACCCGGCGTTGACGTTGTCGCGAAAAACGTGACAGGTTCCCGATGCGCGGGCCGGCCCTGGACGGGGACCGGCCCCGCGCGCACGGAACGAAGGAGCACCACCCATGGCGACGCCGCAGATGCCCCAGCTGCCGCAACGCGGCTACGCGTTCGTCCCGCCGCCCGTCCCGATGGGCGAGCCGCCGCCCCTCGTCGTCTTCCGCGCCCGCAAGGCACGGACGTTCCGTCGGGTGCTCGCGGTGCCGTTCTGGGCCCTCTTGGCGCTGAGCATCACGTCCTGGCCGATCACGGCGATCAAGCCGGACAGCGCCTGGACCTTCGGGCAGATCCTCGGCACGCTGCTGCTCGCGCCGACGGCGCTGCTACGGGCGATCCCGACCGGCCTCTTCCTCAACGCGACCCCCGGAACCCGGCGCGGCATCGGCTGCGGCACCGGGTTCGGGCTCTTCCTGGGGACGTTCCTGCTGACCTTCGCCGCCAACGTCTTCGGCCCCGTGCTGACCCCGACCGTCGCGGTTACCGCCACCGTCGCCGAGTGTCACCGCGACACCGGCCAGGGCCATCACCCGCTCAAGTGCTCCGGCAGCTGGACCGCTGACGGCACCACCGTGCGCGATCGGCAGCTCCCGGTGGAAGGGACGCCGGGAAGCACGGTGTCGATCCAGGTGCGCGCGGACGACCCGTACACCGCCTTCGCGCCGCTGACCGGCGGCCGGGAGGCGTTCGGAGCGGGGCTCGGCCTGGCCGGGTCGGTGGTGACGGGCGCGAGCCTGCTCGCGCTCGCGACGCACACCCGTCAGGTCAATCGGCGGCTGCGCCAGACGATCGCTTCGGGGACGCCGGTACCGACCGCCCGCTGAACCGGGCCACGGCCACACCGCCGAGGCAGAGCAGCCCGCCGCCCACGGCGACCCACGTCGGTGTCTCGCTCAGCATCAGCCAGCCCAGCAGGATCGAGATCGGCGGCACCAGGTAGGTCGTGACGCCGAGTCGGCCCGCGCTGGTCCGGGCGAGGGCGTAGGCCCAGGTGGTGAAGGCGACGGCGGTCGGCGCGGCGCCGAGGTAGATCGCCCAGGCGAGCGCCGAGGTGTGGGCCTTCGGGATCTCGTGCATCAGCTGTGGCGCGAACGGGAGGCAGGCGACGGTGCCGACCGCGCAGGCGAGGAAGGTCATCTGCAGCGCCGAGACCCGCGTCAACACCGGCTTCTGGATGATCACCGCCGAGGCGTAGGCGACGGCGGAGGCGAAGCACAGCACTACCCCGAGGAAGTCGGCCCCGCCGCCACGCGAGGAGCCGAAGCCGATGACCAGCACGCCGGAGAAGGAGACCAGCATGCCGAGCAGCAGCGACTTCGGCAGGCCCTCGCGCAGGACCACTCCCGCGATCAGCGCGATCAGGATCGGGCTGACGTTGACCAGCATCGATGCCGTCCCCGCGTCGACTCGCTGCTCCGCGGCGTTGAGCATGACATTGTAGGCGCCGAACCAGATCACGCCGATGATCACGATGCGCGGCAGGTCCCGCCGCGCGGGCAGCGGCTCGCGCCGCACCAGCACCATGCCGCCGAGCAGGATGCTGGCCACCAGGAGCCGCAGCAGTGCGAGCGCGCCGGGCGAGAGATCGTGCCCGGCGGAGCGGATCCCGACGAACGCGGACGCCCAGAGCACGACGGTCAACCCGGCGGCGCCGGCCGCGAGGCGCGCGGACCTGCGGGGGGCGGGTGCGTCGGCGGTGGTCCTGGTGGGGGCGGTGATGCGATCGGTGGTCACCCCTTCAGGGTTCCTGCGCGGCGCTGCGCGTGGCAAGCGGTAAAACGCCACGACAGTACTTACATCCCGCCAGCTTCAGCCGTCAGGGGCGCGAGGAACTGCGCGAGAAACCCACCCAGTACGGACGGCCCTGCACGTTGAGGACCAACTGCATGTCGGTGGCTTGTCGCGCAGTTCCTCGCGCCCCCAAGGTGAGTGCAACTGGCTACAGTGCCTGACATGCCGCCAGCCTCACGCCCTCGTGCCCGCACCTACGACCGGCACAAGTCCCGCGCCGCGCTCCGCGCCCAGGCGGAGGCGATCCGCAGCGTCGTCGTCCCGCTCGACGACGCGCAGCTCGCGCTGCCGACCCGGCTCGGCAGCTGGACCGTCGGCGAGCTGGTCGCCCACCTGGCCACCTGCCTCGACGCGCTGCAGCGCTTCCTCGCCGCCCCCGACGACGGGCAGCCCGCGCGCACCCTCGCCGACTGGGCCGCCGGCACTCGCACCTCCGCCGCGCTCATCGCCGAGGACGCCGAGGAGCGCGCTGCCGCCGGGGATCCCCGGCGGACGTTCGTCGCGTCCGTCGAGGGCGCCCTCGCCGTGCTGGACGCCGACTACGGGCCCGAGCAGCGGCTCGTGTACCGACGCGGCGCCATGCTGCTGGACGACTACATCGTCACCCGCCTGGTCGAGACCGTCGTCCACGCCGACGACCTCGCCGACGCGCTGAAGATCAGTGACTTCCCGCACGACCGGCACGCCCTCGCCTCCGTCTGCCGGCTGCTCGCCGACGCGCTCGCCGCGCAGGCGCCCGGCGGGGCCGTCGAGCTCCGGATTCCGCCCTTCGCCGTCGTCCAGTGTGTCGAGGGCCCCCGGCACACCCGGGGAACGCCGCCCAACGTCGTGGAGACCGCTCCGCTGCCGTGGATCCGACTGGCCACCGGCCGGACGACCTGGGCCCACGCGGTGGACGTGGCGGAACTCACGGCCAGTGGTGAGCGCAGTGATCTGTCCTCGCTACTGCCTGTGATGGGCTGAGGCCGGTCTACGCGCGTCCAGCACCGCTCCGTCGACGTCCCGATCTTGGGCCGTCGGCCCGGCGTGCCGCGCTGCCCTAGACTCGTTGTTGTGCCACGTGGTGACGGAAGACTCAGTCATGACCTCCTCCCCGGCGAGAAGGGCCCCCAGGACGCCTGCGGTGTCTTCGGTGTCTGGGCCCCCGGCGAAGAGGTAGCCAAACTCAGCTATTTCGCGCTGTACGCCCTGCAGCACCGCGGACAGGAGTCCGCGGGAATCGCAGTGAGCAACGGCTCGCAGATCCTCGTCTACAAGGACATGGGACTCGTCTCCCAGGTCTTCGACGAGACCGCGCTCAACTCCCTCCAGGGCCACATCGCCGTGGGTCACTGCCGCTACTCCACCACCGGCTCCTCGGTGTGGGAGAACGCCCAGCCGACCTTCCGCGCCACCGCGCACGGCAGCCTCGCGCTCGGCCACAACGGCAATCTGGTCAACACCGCCGAGCTGGCCCAGCTGGTCGCCCAGCTGCCGGGCGAGGAGCACGTCTCCCGCTCCGGCCGGGCCGCCGTCACCAACGACACCGACCTGCTGACCGCGCTGCTCGCCGGCCAGCCGGACCTCTCCATCGAGGAGACGGCCCGTCAGGTGCTGCCGCAGGTCAAGGGCGCGTTCTCGCTGGTCTTCATGGACGAGCAGACCCTCTACGCCGCCCGCGACCCGCAGGGCATCCGCCCGCTGGTGCTCGGTCGGCTGGAGCGCGGCTGGGTCGTCGCCTCCGAGACCGCCGCCCTCGACATCGTCGGCGCCTCCTTCATCCGCGAGGTCGAGCCCGGTGAGCTGATCGCCGTGGACGAGAACGGCCTGCGGACCTCCCGCTTCGCCGAGGCCGCGCCCAAGGGCTGCGTCTTCGAGTACGTCTACCTGGCCCGTCCGGACACCACCATCGCCGGTCGCAACGTGCACCTCTCCCGCGTCGAGATGGGCCGCACGCTGGCCAAGGAAGCCCCGGTCGAGGCCGACCTGGTGATAGCGACTCCGGAGTCCGGCACCCCCGCCGCGATCGGCTACGCCGAGGCCAGTGGCATCCCCTTCGGCTCGGGCCTGGTCAAGAACGCCTACGTGGGCCGGACCTTCATCCAGCCCAACCAGACCATCCGCCAGCTCGGCATCCGGCTGAAGCTGAACCCGCTGAAGGACGTCATCCGCGGCAAGCGGCTGGTCGTCGTGGACGACTCGATCGTTCGCGGCAACACCCAGCGCGCGCTGGTGCGGATGCTGCGCGAGGCGGGCGCGGCCGAGGTCCACATCCGGATCTCCTCGCCGCCGGTCAAGTGGCCCTGCTTCTACGGCATCGACTTCGCCACCCGCGCCGAGCTGATAGCGAACGGCCTGTCGGTCGACGAGATCGCCTCCTCGCTGGGCGCGGACTCGCTCGCCTACATCTCCATCGACGGCATGATCGCCGCCACCGACCAGCCCAAGGACCGGCTCTGCCGGGCCTGCTTCGACGGGGTCTACCCGGTCGAGCTGCCCGACCCCGAGCTGCTCGGCAAGCACCTGCTGGAGGCGGAGATCTCCGCCGCCAAGCAGCCCCCGGCCACGCGCGGCAACCGCTCGGACGTCGACGGCGTGCAGACGCTGCTCGGCGGCCCCGGCGCGGCCGACGCGCTGCGGCGGCCCTGAGCCGCGCCCGAAGTTTCCTGCTGTTCCAGATCCGACCCGAAAGGGCCGTCCCGTGAGTGACCAGTCCACCTCCGGTGCCACCTACGCCGCAGCCGGCGTCTCCATCGAGGCCGGGGACCTGGCCGTCGAGCTGATGAAGGAGTGGGTCGGCAAGACCTCCCGCCCCGAGGTCGTCGGCGGCCTGGGCGGCTTCGCCGGGCTCTTCGACGCCAGCGCGTTCAAGCGCTACGAGCGCCCGCTGCTGGCCACCGCGACGGACGGGGTCGGCACCAAGGTCGCGCTGGCCGCGGCCATGGACAAGCACGACACCATCGGGCACGACCTGGTCGGAATGGTCGTGGACGACCTGGTCGTCTGCGGCGCCGAGCCGCTCTTCATGACGGACTACATCTGTGTCGGCAAGGTCCACCCGGAGCGGGTCGCGCAGATCGTCAAGGGCATCGCCGAAGGTTGCGTCCTGGCCGGCTGCGCGCTGGTCGGCGGCGAGACCGCCGAGCACCCGGGCCTGCTCGGCCCGGACGAGTACGACGTGGCCGGCGCGGGCACGGGCGTGGTCGAGGCGGACGCCCTGCTGGGCGCGCACCGGGTGCGCGCGGGCGACGTGGTCATCGCGATGGCGGCGTCGGGCCTGCACTCGAACGGCTACTCGCTGGTCCGGCACGTGCTGCTGAACGAGGCGGGCTGGAAGCTGGACCGCAAGGTCGAGGAGTTCGGCCGGACGCTGGGCGAGGAGCTGCTGGAGCCGACGCGGATCTACTCGCTGGACTGCCTGGCGCTGGCGCGGGCGACCGAGATCCACGCGTTCTCCCACGTGACGGGCGGCGGGCTCGCCGCCAACCTGGCCCGGGTCATCCCGGACGGCCTGCACGCCCGCCTGGACCGCGGCACGTGGACGCCGATGCCGGTCTTCCAGACGGTGGCCGAGGTGGGCCGGATGGAGACGCTGGAGATCGAGAAGACGCTGAACATGGGCATCGGCATGGTTGCGGTCGTGCCGCAGGAGTCCGTGGACACCGTCCTGGCGGTCCTGGAGGACCGCGACGTGGAAGCCTGGCTCCTGGGCGACATCGTCGCCCGCGCGGACGCCTACGCGAACGGCGGCGGCGCGGCGCTCTATGGCAGCTACGCCTGACTTAGGGCAAGCCGGGAAGTTGCACTTCCCGGGGGGCGCGAGGAACTGCGCGAACAACCACCCTGTGCGGATGGCCCTGCGCGTTGAGGACCATTCGCATGCCGGTGGCTTGTCGCGCAGTTCCCCGCGCCCCTTGGTAGTGCAACTTCCCGGCTTGCCCACAACTGAGCAGGAACGACGAAGGGCCGACCAGGCATATCGCCCGGTCGGCTTCGTCGTTTCAGGTGGTGGTGACGTCAGGCTCGTTTGCGAGAGGGGCTCTCGTCCACGTCGTCTTCTTCGTCGTCCACGTTGTTGTACAGCTGTGCGTACGAGGCGTAAGGATCGTCGTCCTCTTCCTCGTCGTCATCGAACGGCTCCGGATTGACCGTTTCGTCCGTTGACGCAACGCCCAGCTCATTGGCCAAGCGCGACGCGTCGAAGCCGCCGCTGTTGTACTTCAGCTGGCGGGCGACCTTTGTCTGCTTGGCCTTGGCCCGGCCGCGCCCCATGGCTCGACCCCCTCAACGACGGAGCTCCTGGCTCCGAGTCTTGTCACGCGTTCATGATTCGGAACGGCTCCTCGCTGAAGTGAGAGAGCCGGTCCTTAGAGCAACAACGGTACCTGCTTACAGCGCCGTACGGTACGCCGCCTGTGCGACGTGGCGCACAACACCCCGGGTTGTAACCATATTGATGCAGGTCAGAGCCGCAAAATGGGGCAGGCACGGGAGTGGGCGCCGCGCGTCCGCAGTGACCGTTCCGACACGATTATCCCCCGTACGGGCAAGGGGTATCCCCCGGACGGGGGCGTCAGGTGAGAACGCGGTTCCCGTCCGGGGGTATCTCCTGCGCGGCGTCCGCGGCTAGCGGGCCCGCGGCAGCAGGATCGTCCGGAGGCGGCCGACCTCGGCCATCCGGCGCTCGGCGAGGCGGTCCGCGGCGACCGCCGGCGGGACGCCGTCCGACTCGGCGAGGGCGAAGATCTCCAGCGTGGTGTCGAAGATCTTCGCGGCCTTGGCCTTGGCCCGCTCGAAGACGAAGCCCTCGATCTCGTCCGCGACCTGGATCACGCCACCGGCGTTCACCACGTAGTCGGGCGCGTAGAGGATGCCACGGTCGGCCAGGTCCTTCTCGACGCCAGGGTGCGCCAGCTGGTTGTTCGCCGCGCCGCAGACGATCGTCGCGGTCAGGGCCGGGACCGTCTCGTCGTTCAGCGCGCCGCCGAGCGCGCAGGGGGCGTAGACGTCCAGGTTCGCGCGGATCAGCGCCTCGGTGTCGGCCACGACCTCGATGCCGGGGTGGGCGGCCCTGACGCGGTTCACCGCGTCCTCGCGGACGTCCGTCACCACGACCTGCGCGCCGTCGTTCACCAGGTGCTCGACCAGGTAGTGGCCGACCTTGCCGATGCCGGCCACGCCGACCCGGCGGCCCGTCAGACTCGGCGTGCCCCAGCGGTGCTGGGCGGCGGCGCGCATGCCCTGGAAGACGCCGAAGGAGGTCAGCACGGACGAGTCGCCCGCGCCGCCGTACTCGGGGGAGCGGCCGGTGACGTAGTCGCACTCGCGGGCGATGACGTCCATGTCGGCGACGTAGGTGCCGACGTCGCAGGCGGTGACGTAGCGGCCGCCGAGGGACTGCACGAAGCGGCCGTAGGCGCGGAGCAGCGCCTCGGTCTTGATCTTGGTCGGGTCGCCGATGATGACGGCCTTGCCGCCGCCGAGGTCGAGCCCGGCCAGTGCGTTCTTGTAGGACATGCCGCGGGAGAGGTTGAGGGCGTCCTGGACGGCCTCCTCCTCGGTCGCGTAGGGGTGGAACCGGGTACCGCCGAGGGCGGGGCCCAGAGCGGTGGAGTGGATCGCGATGACGGCCTTCAGGCCGGTGTCGCGGTCGTGGCACAGGACGACCTGCTCATGGCTGTCGCCGGGCGCCGCGGTGGCGTCGCTCGAGAAGATTCGGCTGAGTACGCCGGATCGCTCACTGACATCGGTCACGGTGGTGACTCCATTGTCGACTCGCGTCCGCTTGCTGTGGTGCGGACGTTCTGTCTGAAGCCTAGAACTGCCACCGCGCCCAGCGGTACGGGCTCCCCACGTGAGGAGCGCCTCGGGGTCAGCCACAGGGCCGTGGAACGGACCCCGCACTTCCGGGCCGCAGCGAGGGCTCGGCGTGCGACGATGCGAGGGTGCCTACGCTGCGGACCTCGGTGCATCCCCCCTACGCCGCATATCTGCGCGTCTACGAGCCGCTGGTGGCGTTCGCGGAGCCGGAGCGCTCGTACTGGCAGGGCTACGCCGCGCAGCGTCCGCGGCCGGGCGCGGTCGACGAGCACCGGGGTCGGCTGGCGGACCTGATCGGCACGCCGCCCCTCGCGGTGCCGGAGCAGGAGAGCAGGGACGCCTTCGTGCACGAGGCGGACGGGGTTCTCTACCTCTGCCCGTGGCGGACTCGACTGCGCAGCTGGCTCGCGCTGGCCGAGCTGACCGAGGAGCTGCCGCTGCCGCTGCTGGACGCCGTGGTGCCGCCGGTCGTCCGGGCGCAGGCGGAGTCGGACTGGGACCGCTGGCGGGCGCAGCACCCCGACGGGCGGCCGTGGATCCTGACCAGCACCTGGAACATCCCGGTCCGCTGGTTCCTGCTCTTCGGCGACGAGGAGCGCGAGTACATCCCCTCGGAGCTCTCCGAAGCCCCGCTGGAGGGCCGGTCGGCGGCCCCGGAGGGCCGCGTGGCTCCCGAGGCAGAGCCCCGTTCGGCGGGCGCACAGGAGGACGAAGCGGGCGCAAAGCGGCGCACGGCGCCCGTGCTGCGCTACCGCACGCCGATGGCGCAGGCCAGGCGCCGGGTCGCGCGCGGCTTCCGGGTGCTGCGGGAGACCCTGGACGACGGCCCGCTGGTCGACGGCGTGGAGGAGGTCGGCCGCTGGCTGGAGGAGTTCCACCCGCGTTCGCTGGTCGAACTCGACTACGGCGGCCTGGTGCACGCGATCCCGGAGCAGGGTCTGGCCGGGGACCGCTCGGCGGAGGAGGTGGCCCAGGGCGTGGCCGCGCTGCGCGCCGGTGACCCGGTCCGGGCTGGCCGCTGCTACCGCTCCCTGACGGAGCGTTGGCGCCGCGTCCAGGAGCTCCAGTACGCGAACTGACCTGGTCCGCTGGCTGCTTCGGCGGCGCTTTCGCCGAGTCCGCACAGGTCAGGCACAGGTTCCTCACCGAAGCACTGGGTCACTGGCGGACTTCCGCCACGACCGATCACGCCAGCGGGCATCCAGGGGACCTGTCGGACATGCGTGGCACCATCTCCTCAGACGTCACACGGGTGCTTATCCCCTCTCCACATGGGACCTACGTCCCGGATCGGGTCAATCCCCCATCAACGTGATGTGACTCACCGTTGACTCGAAGGCCGCACTGGGTGTCAAAATAGGACAACCAGCCTCACTGCAGACCACTGTGCCCACATTGGAGTGGTTCTGCGGACCTTGAGGGCCTTCGCGGGGGAAGCGGGGGGTCTGGAGTGCTGTGACGGAGGGTCGCTTTGCGGCGACTGTCCGTTATGACACGGTCCATCGTCATCCGTGGAGCTTGGCCCCGCAGGGGTCAATTCCGCCGGTTTGGCTGATTGGACTGGACGGATGGTGTAGTTGTAGTGCCAAGGACAAGCCGTTCGTCCTATTACCGACTTGGTAGCCGATGGCCATTTCGGGCATCGCATGCCAAGGTGCAGAATTTCTAGGAAAGAACCGTGTTGGTTCGGTTCTCCCGAGGAGGCCGCTCATGACCGCTCGTACCCCTGATGCCGAACCCCTGCTGACGCCGGCTGAGGTCGCCACCATGTTCCGCGTTGACCCGAAGACGGTCACTCGCTGGGCCAAGGCAGGCAAGCTCACGTCGATCCGAACGCTTGGTGGGCACCGCCGCTACCGCGAGGCGGAGGTGCGTGCACTGCTTGCGGGCATTCCGCAGCAGCGTACTGAGGCTTAAAAGGGCTGATCGAGTAGAGAAGCTTTCGGCTGCACCGGACTCCGCCGGGTCCGGTGCAGCCGTTTTTTGTGTCCGGAATTCGCTGGCCGGCTGTGCAATTGCACATATAAAATGAGCGGGCCCGGAGGCGGGTCGAACGTGAGCCGACGTCAAGATGAGTTAAGTGATGCCCGTCACACCGGTTCGCGGCAGCCACAGAGGTGGTCCCGGACAACAGATCAGCCCGGATCCGAGTGGATCCGGGCTGATCTTTACTGCGACTCCGACGGGACTTGAACCCGCGACCTCCACCTTGACAGGGTGGCGAGCTAACCAACTGCTCCACGGAGCCAGGAACAAGTAGGACTGTACTGCATCCCGGCGGCCCCGGTCGAATCAGGAAGAGGCGTTGAGCAGCAGGCCTGCCGCGTAGGTGATCGCCATGGCCAGCGCGCCGCCCGCCACGTTGCGCGCCACGGCCGGCGGGACCCGCGCCCCGCCGAGCCTGGCGCTGATCCAGCCGCACACCACGAGCGCGGCGATCACCGCCGCGACCGTGACCGGCACCCGGGCCGAGGTCGGCGGCAGCACGATCGCCAGCAGCGGCAGCAGCGCCCCGACGGTGAAGGCGAGGAAGCTGGCACCGGCGGCGTGCCAGGGGTTGGTGAGCTCGTTCGGGTCGATCCCGAGCTCGGTCTCGGCGTGCGCGGCCAGCGCGTCGTGGGCGGTGAGCTGGACGGCCACCTGGTGGGCGAGCTCCTCGGTGAGGCCCTTGGCGACGTAGAGCCCGGTCAGCTCCGTGAGCTCCGCCTCCGGGGTCCTGGCCAGCTCGCGGCGCTCCTGGTCCAGCGCGGCGCGCTCGGAGTCGCGCTGGGTGCTCACCGAGACGTACTCGCCGGCGGCCATCGACATCGAGCCCGCGAGCAGCCCGGCCAGACCGGCCGTCAGCAGCTCGCTGGAGGAGCCGGCCGCCCCGGCCACGCCGACGACCAGACCGGCCGTCGAGACCACCCCGTCGTTGGCGCCCAGCACGCCGGCCCGGAGCCAGTTGAGGCGGCTGCCGAGCCCGTTCCCGTGGTGCGGTTCGCCCGGATGCCCGCCGGAGGGGGCGGGGGAGGGCGTGCGGGACTGATCGTCGCTGCTCACACCCGCAGTCTGGCCCGGCAGGCGCCGGGCCGGCGGGCAACCCGCCGAAATCGGCCGAGCCGATCAATGGTCCGAACGGCTGACGGGACTTTGGCCGCGCCGGGTCGGGCCCGGTAGACGTTGCGTGTGCCTCTCCTCGCCGGTCCGCACCGGACCCTCCCGCGTCCGGTCGATCCCGTGCGTCCTCCGGACCCCCTGCGTCCGGCCGGTCCCGCCGGTTCGGCTGCTCCTTCCGCCCCCGCCGCTCTCGCGCGGCCGGTGCGGTCCGTGCGGACCGGGTGGGGCGCCGTGCTCACCGTCGGCGTCGGCGCGCTGCTGCCCGCGATGTTCGCGCCGTCGGGGGCGCACCCGGTCGCGACGGGCTGGGCGGGCGCGGCCGGAGGAGTAGGCGGCGCGGGCGGAGTGCGGCCGTCGCGTCCGGTGTCGCTCGCGTCCCTCGCCCAGGACGCGGCGCTGCGCGGCGAATCCCTCGTGCGCGGGCGTGGGCGGCTGCGCTTCGCCGAGGGACTGTTCGACGACCGGCCGCCGGTCCCCGCCTGGCCGGTGCCGGTGCCCCTGCCGGCGCCCGACTGGTTCAGCCCCGCGCTGGGGGCCCGGATCAGCCAGGTCTTCGGCGTGCCCGACTCCGAGTACGCCGCCGGCTATCACACGGGTGTCGACTTCGCGGTCTTCACCGGAACACCGCTGCTCGCCGTCGCGCGGGCGACCGTCGAGGTCGCGGGCTGGGGTGGCGCCTACGGGAACTGGGTGGTGCTGCGCCTGCCCGACGGGCACTTCGCGCTCTACGCGCACATGTCTCGCCTGGACGTCCGCACCGGCGAGCGGGTGGCGGCCGGACAGCAGGTCGGCCTCTCCGGCGACACCGGCCACACCCGCGGTCCCCACCTGCACTTCGAGATCCGCACCCGCAACGAGTACGGCGCGGTCGTCGACCCCTTGACCTACCTCCGTGCCCATGGCTGCCGCCTCTGACAGCTCAGGCTGCCGCCCCGACCGCAGTGCGGTCCAGTGAAGGTTCGGGAAGAGTTTGCCGCCCCGCCGGGAACTCCCAGCCTGCTCCCAGATACGCTGCGCCGGGCGTGGACGCGTGAGCCACGCGGTACGCGCACAAGCAGAGGTCCTCATGAGCCTGACCGGGACGCCGTTCTTCGCCGTCACCCTCCTGGTGCTGGTGGCGGCGATGGCCCTGCTGGCCTTCGTCTGGAACCGGATACCCGGGCCGCGTCCGGTCCGTTACGCGGGACGGCTCGGCGCGACGATGTTCAGCCAGGTCGCCGCCGTGGTCGTGGTGCTGGTCTACGTGAACAACACGATGGGGCCCTTCTACGACAACTGGGAAGACCTCTTCGGCGGTGCCGCCAACCAGTCCGCGACCGCCACCAACGTCGCGGGCGGCGCCTCGAACGGCGGCGCTCCGGGGCAGACCGGCGAGAAGCTGCGCTTCAAGACCTATCTGCCGGGCGTACTGCAGACCACCGCGCGCGGTTCGGCCTCCGGGGTCGTCGGCAGCCTCTACGTCTGGCTCCCGCCGCAGTACAACGACCCCGCCTACGCGCACACCGACTTCCCTGTCGTCGAGTTGCTGCCAGGCACCCCAGGGACGCCGCAGGCCTGGTTCGGCTCGATGAAGGTCCAGGACGCGATCGCGCCGCTGCTGGCCGCGGGCAAGGTCAAGCCGATGATCCTCGTCTCGGCCAAGCTCAACGTGCTGCCCGGCGGCGTCGACCCCGGCTGCGCGGACGTGCCGGGCGCGGCGAAGACCGCGACCTGGCTGGACCAGGACGTGCCGCAGCTGATCGCGGCCAACTTCCGCACCGCGCACGGCGCGCGCGACTGGGCGCTGATGGGCTACTCGGCGGGCGCGTACTGCGCGGTCAACCTCACCGTCCAGCACCCCGGCACCTTCCACGCGGCGGTCAGCCTCTCCGGCTACAACGCGCCCGAGGCGCCGCTGGTGCTCAAGGATCCGGCGCTGGCCCGCGCGAACAACCCCTACGCGCTGCTCAAGCACGAGAAGCGGCAGCCCGACATCGCCCTGCTGATGGCCGGCAGCGCGCAGGACCCGGGGACCGTCCCCGACGCGAAGGCGCTGCTGGCGGTCCTGCACACGCCCGGTCCCAACCAGCTGCTGACGGTCGCCCGCGGCGGCCACACCACCGACGTCTGGCGGACCATGCTCCCCGACGCGCTCGCCTGGCTCTCCCGCCAGTTCGGCTGAGCCCGGCCCTGTAGTCGTCCGTCCGGCCCCTCGTTCGTTCACACCCGTGCCGTGCTGTCAGGATTCCTTGACAGCTGCCATGCGTGTCAGGCTACCCTGACACGCATGGGACCTTCCGAGAAGGAGAGCCCGGCCGCCGATCTGCTCGGTCAGGTCACGGGCAAGGATCCGGCCGTCGGGCTCAGCGCCGTCGTCGCGCTGCGTCGGCTGCTGGAAGAGTTGGAGCGCCTGCACGTCGACAACGCGCGGGAGCAGGGCTGGACCTGGCAGAGCATCGCGACCGCGCTGCAGGTCAGCCGACAGTCGGTGCACGAGAAGCACGCGAGCAGGCGCAAGGCCACGGGCAAGGAGAACTGACGTGTTCGATCAATTCACCGACCGCGCGAAGCGGTCCATCGTCGCGGCGCAGGACGAGGCGGTCGCGCTCGGCTACGACTTCATCGGCACCGAGCACCTGCTGCTCGGTCTCGTCGCCGTGCCCGAGGCCACCGCAGGCGCGCTCCTGGCCGAGAGCGGCGTCGAGCTCGACCGCGCCCGCGAGGTGACGGTCCGCCTGCTCGACGCGGCGGGGATCAAGTCCGGCGGCGGCCAGCAGGCGAGGGACGCGCTGGCGTCGCTCGGCATCGATGTCACCGAGATCCAGCGCCGCGCGGACGACAACTTCGGCGAGGGCGCCTTCCAGTTCCCGCGCCCCGCCTACACCGAGCACGCGAAGGCGGCCCTGGTCCAGACGCTGCGCGAGGCGAAGGCCCTCGGCCACGAGCGCTTCGGCACCGAGCACATGCTGCTCGCCCTGCTCGCGGTCGGGCCCAGCCCGCCCGAGCCCGCCGCGGTCGACGTGCTCGCCGCCCTCGACGTCGACGCGGACGCCCTGCGCCCTGCCGTGCTCACCCGCCTCGCCGACGGGTCCTGACCTCACGGAACACGCCCTGCGCTGCGGCTGGCTGCACCCCCGTCTGTATCTTGCTCCCGGCCGGAGGTGTAGCTGGCACCACCCCCAAGTCGGCGGTAGGAGCTACCGATTTCGCGTGCCGATCCGAGCAGGCTGATCACTGTGCCCGACAGACGGGCTGACGGTGCAGAAGGTCTGAGGGGGAGTCATGGCGAGCTCGGTCGCGATACAGGGTGGCGTGGGGTTCCCGGCGCGTACGGCGACTCTGCCGGCGCTGCCCGGTCTGCCGAAGCTGCCCGGCCTGCCGACGGTCCTGGTCGTGATAGGGCTGGCCCTGGTGCCGTGGATGGGCGTGCTGGCCGCGTCGGGGGAGTGGTCCTGGGTGGGCCTGGACGTCCTGGAGGCGGCGGGCCTGATCTCCACCGGCCTGCTGCTCCGCCGCGGCGACGGGCGCGCCGCGGTGACCGCCGGCGCGACGGCGGCTCTGCTGCTGACGGACGCCTGGTTCGACGTGATGACCTCGCACGGCGCCGAGCTCAGCCAGGCCTGGCTGCTGGCGCTGCTGCTCGAACTGCCGATCGCGGCCCTCTGCGCCCGCCTCGCCCTGCGCGCGCGGTAGCCCACCCGTCGCCCGCCTGACGCCCGCCTGTCAGCCCCCCGTTCCAGCGGCGCGGACGCGACGGAACGGGGGCGACGGAGGGGGCTGACGGGCGGTCCGCTCCGCCGCCCAGAGTGGCGCGCGGGCGACGGGGCGGCGGCGCTTGGGTGAACAGTGCTGCAGAACCGGGACGCGGCCCTTGCCCGGGTGTCCGGCGGTCGTTCAGGGTTACCGCGGACCCGGCGGCTGCCGGGGCACTGCCTCCATGAAGCTCGCTGGAGTGACTCATGTCTTTGCGCACCCTGCGCACCGCCCTCGGTGTCGCGACGGCGGTCGCCGCCGTCACCGCCGTGGCCGTTCCCGCCGCGATGGCCGACAGCGCCGCGAAGCCCGCGCCCGCGAAGGCGCACCAGCCGGCCGCGCCGGCGCTGAAGCTGCGTCTGTTCGCCTCCGCCCCCGCCGGCTACAAGAACCCGGACGACCTCACCCGCCTGGGCGACGTGCTCTACGCCGCCTTCCAGAACAACGCCGCCGCCGACGGCACCCCGGCCGGCAGCAAGACCGACATCGTCGGCTTCGAGCTGCGCACCGGCAAGGTCGTGCGCCACTGGGTGCTGCCCGGCCGCGTCGACGGCCTGACGGCCGACGCGCGCCACCACCGCCTGCTGGTGACGGTGAACGAGGACCTCAACTCGACCTTCTACACCATCACGCCGACCAGGACGTCGGCCGTCGTCACGCACTTCCACTACAGCCCGAGCCCGGCGCAGAAGGGCTCGGACGGCGTCAACGGCGGCACCGACGCCCTCTCGGTCGCGGCCGACGGCACGATCTACGTGGCGCACTCCAACCCGGACGTCTCGCTTCCGGGCGCGAACAACACCGCCGCCACCTTCACGCTCACCCTGCAGGGCACCACGGCGAAGCTCGCCCGTGTCTACGGCGTCAACGACACCGCCCGCATCATGAACCCGGTCAAGGGCGGCCCGAAGACCGAGAAGCTCGGCCTGACCGACCCCGACTCCAACCGCTGGGTGCCCGGCCGCGACGGTGGCACGCTGATCCAGGACGCGCAGGCCGACAGCAAGCTGGTCTTCGTCTCCGGCCTCAAGGACAAGCGTCCGAGCCTCAGCGTGCTGAACCTGACCAACGTGGGCGCCACGGGCAAGGACGCGGCCACCCCGCAGCTGGACGACATCGTCCCGGCCGGCGGCGTGGGCGTCCTCTTCGTGGTCGACCAGAAGGCCGGCAAGATCTACGAGGCCGACACCCGCGGCTTCCGCCCCGGCACGCTCTTCGCCTCCCAGCCCGCCCCGAAGGCCGGCGACCTGCCGAACGTCGCGGCGCTCGAGGTCGTCGAC
The DNA here is from genome assembly GCF_041262525.1 of Streptacidiphilus sp. MAP12-20. NCBI lineage: Bacteria > Bacillati > Actinomycetota > Actinomycetes > Kitasatosporales > Streptomycetaceae > Streptacidiphilus > Streptacidiphilus sp. MAP12-20. Next base: position 69,831 of record NZ_JBGCCK010000013.1, on the reverse strand, counting down.
ACCCGCACCGGCGTGGCTACCCCGGTCGCCACCGGCATCAAGCTGGTCAGCCCGAAGGGCCTGCTCTTCCTGTCCCGCGACTCCCGCGACTCCCGCGGCGACCGCAACGACGGCTGACCGATCAGCTAGCCGGCTCGCTCGACCGCCCGGAACCCCGCACGAGGGGTTCCGGGCGGTCCGCGTCCGAAGCCGACCCAGTCGTTCTCCGGGTTGGAGGGTGAGACCAGTTCCACCGCGATCTCGGCCATCTCAGCGGGGACCTGATTGTCCGTCGTCTCCAGGGCCTGACTCGGAAGGTTCTTCGAGGAGTGCGAAGTGCTCCGGGTCCATGGGTGGTGCCTCCTGAGCTGCGCCTGGCGGCACCTCAGATCAGTCCGAGCCGGGATCGGCTGGCGTGAGGCAACGAAAAAGCCCCGTGCGGATGATCCGCTCGGGGCTTCCTACTGATCGAACAAGGTGGCCAGGGCCGGGGTCGAACCGGCGACCTTCCGCTTTTCAGGCGGACGCTCGTACCAACTGAGCTACCTGGCCAGGCTCCCCCTTGCGGGGGATACCTGAGCGACTCCGACGGGACTTGAACCCGCGACCTCCACCTTGACAGGGTGGCGAGCTAACCAACTGCTCCACGGAGCCATATGCACAACCTGCGTGCACGGTAATACCGTGCCCCCAACGGGATTCGAACCCGTGCTACCGCCTTGAAAGGGCGGCGTCCTGGGCCACTAGACGATGAGGGCGGTTGGACCCTCCCGGCTACCTTGCGGCCGTCGGGGACGTTCAGAAGCATACGGGGTGCGAGCGGGATCGCCAAAATCGATATCGAGGTCAGGGGCGTCGGCGTGCTGGAGATGGGTCGGGAGCGGTTCGAGGAGCTGGTCGGGGAGGCACTCGACCGGATCCCCAGCGAGCTCACCCGTTTGATGGACAACGTGGTGATCTTCGTCGAGGACGAGCCCCCGGTGGGCGCGCCGGAGCTGCTCGGGCTCTACGAGGGGACGCCGCTGACCGAGCGCGGCGAGTGGTACGCCGGAGTGCTGCCGGACCGGATCACGATCTACCGGAATCCGGCGCTGCGGATGTGCGCGAGCGAGGACGAGGTGGTGCGTGAGGTCGGGGTGACCGTCGTGCACGAGATCGGGCACCACTTCGGGATCGAGGACGAGCGGCTGCACGAGCTCGGCTACGGGTGACCGCCGCGCGAACCGGAGAGGCCCGTGACCTTTGGGTCGCCGTCGCCGTTGAGGAAGGGAGAGGGCGGGGGCCAGGACGTGGGCGAGGAAGCGGGGCCGGAGGCATTGGGCAAGGTCGGAGTGGGGGTGCGCCGGGTCACGGCGTGGGCGGTCGTGGCCGGGGCGGCGGTCGGCGTGGTCGGATCGCTGGCCGGTTGCATGGAGGTGGGTCCCGCCGTCGCGCCGGCCGGGGCCGGGGCGCCGACGGCGGGCGTGGCCGACGAGGGGTCGTCGCAGGACGGCGCCCGCGCCAAGCGCGAGGGGAAGCACCACCCGAGTGGGTCCCCCGGCGCGGAGGCCGCTGCGAGCGCCTCGGCGAGTGCGGGCGGCGGCCGTCCGAGCGCGGCGCCGTCCGCGGCTGCTGCCGGCGGTGCGGGCGGCGGCGCCGGCCTGCCGGTCGGCAACAGCCCCGGGCCCAGTGCGACGGGCGCTCCTGCGCCCGCCACGCCCCCCGCGCAGCCCAGCCCCACCCCCACCGAACACCTGAGCCCGACGACCACTCCATCCGCCACGCCGCCCCCCTCCACGACACCCGCTCCCACCCCTTCGACCAGCGCTTCCAAGGGGTGAACTGGGGCGGTTTGCCGCATCCGCCCCCACTGCGCTATCTTGGTAGATCGTTGTGCTCAATTTGCCCGGCGCCGTGTAAGTACAGGCGCCCTTGGCGCGTACCGGTACTTCCGTGGCTCACCGCATCGAGGCGGTTTGGATTCCTGCGGATTTGGCGCGTGCCGATATCCGGAAGGTTTTTCATGTTCCTCGTTGACGACGCCCGCTTCGCCATGCCCGAAAACGACCAGGCCGACCAGGCCGAGGTCGTCGCCGAGGCTGTCGAGGTTCTGGCGGACGCCGCCTCCTCCGACAGCCCCGAGGCTGCGGAGGCCACCGACACCCCCTCGATCACCTTCGGCGACCTCGGTCTGCCGGACGAGATCGTCCGTACCCTCGCCAAGCGCGGCGTGACCACGCCGTTCCCGATCCAGGCCGCCACCATCCCGGACGCGCTCGCCGGCAAGGACGTCCTCGGCCGCGGCCGCACCGGCTCCGGCAAGACGCTCAGCTTCGGCCTGCCGCTGCTGACCCGCCTGGAGCAGGGCCGCACCCGCGCCAAGCGCCCGCGTGGCCTGATCATGGTCCCGACCCGCGAGCTGGCCATGCAGGTCTCCGACGCGCTGGAGCCGTACGGCTCGGTGCTCGGCCTGAACCTGAAGGTCGTCTGCGGTGGCACCTCGATGCCGAAGCAGATCTGGGCCCTGGAGCGCGGCGTCGACATCCTCGTCGCCACCCCCGGCCGCCTGCGCGACCTGCTCGACCGCGGCGCCTGCAGCCTGGACGAGACCGAGATCGTCGTCCTGGACGAGGCCGACCAGATGGCCGACATGGGCTTCCTGCCCGAGGTCACCGAGATCCTCGACAAGGTCCCCGCCGGCGGCCAGCGGATGCTCTTCTCCGCCACGCTGGAGAACGAGATCGACTCGCTGGTCAAGCGCTACCTGGTGAACCCGGTCACGCACGAGGTCGACCCGTCGGCCGGCGCGGTCACCACCATGACCCACCACGTCCTGGTCGTGAAGCCCAAGGACAAGGCCCCGGTCACCAACGCCATCGCCGCCCGCAAGGGCCGCACCATCATCTTCGTCCGCACCCAGATGGGCGCGGACCGGGTCGCCGAGCAGCTGCGCGACGCGGGCGTCAAGTCCGACGCCCTGCACGGCGGCATGACCCAGGGCGCGCGTACCCGCACCCTGGCCGACTTCAAGGACGGTTACGTCAACGTCCTGGTCGCCACCGACGTCGCCGCCCGCGGCATCCACGTCGACGGCATCGACCTGGTCCTGAACGTGGACCCGGCCGGTGACCACAAGGACTACCTGCACCGCTCCGGCCGCACCGCGCGTGCCGGCCGCTCCGGCACGGTCGTCACGCTGATCCTGCCGCACCAGCGTCGCAGCACCTTCCGTCTGCTCGAGGACGCCGGCGTCGAGGCCACCCGCCACATCGTGGGCGGCTCCTTCGACGCGGACCTCGTCCGCATCACCGGCGCCCGTTCGCTGACCGGCGTCCAGGCGGAGTCGGCGGCCACGCAGGCCAAGCAGGCCGAGCGTGACGTCGTCGCACTGACCAAGGAGCTGGAGCGGGCCACCCGCCACGCCACGAACCTCCGCGAGGAGGCCGACCGCCTGGCGGCCCGCGCCGCCGCCGAGCGCGCCGAGCTCGGCCTGGACGAGGACGAGGCCGAGGAGGCCTCCGCCACGACCGAGACCGCTGTGACGGCCGAGGTGGGCGATGAGTCCGCGCCGGCCGTGGTCGAGGCCCGCGCCCCGCGCGCCGACCGTGACGACCGCCGGGACGAGCGTGGCAGCTTCCAGCGTCGCGACGACCGCGGTGACCGTGGCGGCTTCCAGCGTCGCGATGACCGTGACGGTGGCTTCCGTCGTGACGACCGTGGCGGCGAGCGCGGCGGTTTCCAGCGTCGGGACGACCGTGGTGACCGTGGTGGTTTCCAGCGTCGCGATGACCGTGACGGTGGCTTCCGTCGTGACGACCGTGGCGGCGAGCGCGGTGGTTTCCAGCGTCGGGACGACCGTGACGGTGGCTTCCGTCGTGACGACCGTGGCGGCGAGCGCGGTGGTTTCCAGCGCCGTGACGAGCGTGGCGGCGACCGCCGTGACGACCGTGGTGGTTTCCAGCGTCGCGACGACCGTCCGTCCTTCGGTGGCAGCCGTCCGTCCTTCGGCGACCGTGACCGCAACAGCGGCGGCAGCAGCCGTCCCTCCTTCGGCGACCGTGACCGCAACAGCGGTACCAGCAGCCGTCCGTCCTTCGGCGCCGGCCGCCGTGACGACCACCGCCCCGCCTCGGGCAACTTCCGTCGCGACGACCGCCGTGACGACCGTGGCGGCTTCCAGCGCCGCGACGACCGCGGCCCGGCCGGCTACGGCCGCCCGGCCACCGGCGGCCCCGGCGCTGCCGACCGCAAGCCGCGCTGGAAGAGCTGACGCACCAGCAGTACCCACCGGACAGGCCGCCCCCGCATCACGCGGGGGCGGCCTGTCCGCTTTTCGGGCGCGCCGGCCGACCCTTGCCCCGCCGCGTCTGCTCCGTCACACGGCGGCGCTGCGTCCGGCGTGTGCCCCCTGCGAAGCGGCTGTGCATGCCCGGCTCCCCCGACCGGTGCCGGCTCAGCGCCGGGGGCGTCCCGGCACCAGCGCGCCGGAGGCGGCGCCGAGCAGAGAGAGCAGCGCGAGGGCGGCGACCGCCGGGCGGAAGCCGGAGGCGAAGTGCGCGGGCGAGGAGAGGTCGCCCCAGTGGGTGAAGAGCGCCAGGGCCAGCGCGATGCCGAAGGCGCCGCCCAGTTGGCGGAAGGTGTTGCTGCTGCCGGCCGCCTTGCCGATCCCGGTGGGCGGCACCGCGCCCAGGACCGCGGTCTGGACCGTCGGCAGCGCCATCGAGATGCCGATGCCCGCCGCGACCAGGCCGACCGCGAGCGCGGCGTAGCTGGTCGTGGTGCCCGCGATCAGGGCCACGAAGGCCAGGCCGACGCCCTGCAGGGCCAGGCCGCCGGTGAGGATCCAGCGCTCGCCGACCCGGTCCGCCAGCGCCCCGGCCAGCGGGGCCACGACCATCGGCGTCGCCGTCCACGGCAGCAGCCGCAGGCCCGCGCCGAGCGGGGACGACAGCGTGACCAGCTGGAAGTACTGCGCCATCAGGAACACCGCGCCGAACAGGCTCGCCGTCATCAGGAAGCCCGCCGCCTGCCCCGCCGAGAAGGCGCGGGAGCGGAAGAACGGCATCGGCAGCATCGGCGTGCGGGTCCGCAGTTCCCAGGCGACGAAGGCGACCAGCAGCACGGCGCCGCCGGCCAGCGCGGTGACGATCTCCGCGCTGGTCCAGCCCATGCTGTTGCCCCGGACCATGCCCCAGACCAGGCCGAGCGCGCCCAGTGCGACCAGGGCCAGTCCCGGTAGGTCGATCGGGCCGGCCGGGCCGCGGCTCTCCGGCACCCGGCGCACGATCAGCGGGATCAGGACCGCGCCCAGCAGCACGTTCACCCAGAAGATCCACTGCCAGCCGAGCCCCTGCACGACCGCGCCGCCGACCAGCGGCCCCGCCGCGACCGCGAGGCCTGTCAGGCCGCCCCAGATGCCGATGGCCCGGCCGCGCTTCTCGGGAGGAAAGGTCGAGCCCAGGATGGCCAGCGTCAGCGGCATGATCGTCGCCGCGCCGACGCCCTGGGCCGCCCGCGCCGCGATCAACGGACCGATCGACGGCGCCAGCGCGCACGCGGCGGAGCAGAGTGAGAAGAGCGCCAGTCCGGCGACCAGCACCCGGCGTCGGCCGAACCGGTCGCCGAGCGCCGCCGCCGGGAGGATGGAGACGGCGAGCGCGAGCGTGAAGGCGTTGACCGTCCAGCCCAACTGTTCGGGGGAGGCGTGGATGGAGCGCTGGATCGTGGTGAGCGCGGTGGTGACCACGAGGACGTCGAGGACCGCCATGAACGCCGCCGCGGACATCAGCGCGAGGACCCAGCCGTGGCCGGTCCCGGAGCCGGCGTCCTTTCCGTCGATCCGCGCGGCGGAGGGAGACGAGGGCGAGGAGGGGGAGGTGATGTGCGTGGACATGGGAAGGGTTCCGTCCTGTCCGGAGGTATGCCTGCACTACTGGACGGACGACATCTGGCGGAAGGGACACATCGCGGCAGAAGTCGGGTAGCAAATCGGGGAGGAAATCGGGGAGGGAAATTGTCCCGCCGAGTGTCCCGGGCACGAGGATCCGTTCGTCCCTAGGGTGAGGACCAGGGCGACCGCCCGGTCCGGACAGCGTCCGAAAGGTTGCACGCCATGCTCTATGCGGCTCTGATCTACACCCCCGACCTCGACTTCTCCGAGCCCGAGAACGCCTCGGAGTGGCTGCCGCAATACGCCGCCTTCCGCGCTGAGGCCGAGAAGCACATTGCCGGCGGGAAGGCCCTCGCACCGACCGCCACCGCAACCGTCGTCCGCGTGCTCGGCGCGCGCGGCGGGGAGGTCGTCGTCAGCGACGGCCCCTACGCCGAGACCAAGGAGGCCCTGACCGGCTTCTACCTGCTGGACTGCGCCGACCTCGACGAGGCCGTCGCGCTCGCCGCGAAGATCCCGGGCGCCTGGCACGGCGCGATCGAGGTGCGGCCAGTGGCCTCTTTCTCCCAGCCCCAGCCCGAGTAGGAGCAGCGGCGCCGTGGAGGACCCGCTCGCGCAGACCGTCCGGTTGGAGGGGGCCAGAATCCTGGCCACCCTCATCCGGACGGTCGGCGACCTGGGCATCGCCGAGGACGCGGTCCAGGAGGCGACGATCGCCGCGCTCCGCGACTGGCCCGCCTCCGGCGTGCCGGAGAGTCCGCGCGCCTGGCTGACCGTGGTGGCCCGGCGCAAGGCGCTCGACCTGATCCGCAGGGAAGGCCTGCGCGACCGTAAGGAACGGGAGGCGACGGAGTTGTTCGACCAGACGGCACCGGAGCCGACCCCCGAACCCTCAGCGGCCGCCCTGCCCGACGACCAGCTGCGGCTGATCTTCGTCTGCTGCCACCCGACGCTCGCCCCCGAGGCCCGGGTCGCCCTCGCGCTGCGCACGCTCTGCGGACTCGGCGTCGAGGAGATCGCGGCCGCGCTGCTCACCAGCGAGCCCGCGATGGCCAAGCGGCTGACCCGGACCCGGCAGAAGATCAAGCAGGCCGGTATCCGCTACCGGGTGCCCACGGCCGAGGAGTTGCCCGCTCGCCTCGCCGCGGTCTGCGGCGTCGTCCACGGCCTCTACACCGCCGGGCACACCCGGCTGACGGGCGACGCGCTGATCGACGTCGACCTGTGCGCGGAGGCGCTGCGACTGGCCCGGCTGCTGCGCGGGCTGCTGCCGGGCGAACCACAGCCTGAGGCGCTGCTCGCTCTGCTGTTGCTCACCGAAGCCCGTCGCCCGGCCAGGCTGGGCACGGACGGTGAGCCGGTGCTGCTCGCGGACCAGGACCGCTCCCGCTGGGACGCGAGCGCGATCGACGAGGGCCTGCGCCTGCTCGCGGGTTCACTGGACCGCACCGGCGGGCAGGCAGACCCGTACCAGCTCCAGGCCGCGATCGCCGCGCAGCATGCGATCGCACGGACCGCCGTGGAGACCGACTGGCCCGAGATCGTGCGCCTCTTCGACCTGCTGATGTCCGTCCAGCCCGGCAACACCCCGGCCGCCCTGGGCCGCGCGGTGGCGGTCGCCGAGGCGTACGGCCCGGCCGCCGGCCTGGCCGCGCTCGACACCCTGGACGCCCGCACCCCCGACGAGCACGACCACCGCCGCCTCGCGATCCGCGCCGAGCTCCTGGCCCGCACCGGCCGCTTCGCCGACGCGGCCGCGTCCATGCGCCGCTCCCTCGCGGTGCCGCTGCCCGAGCCGGACCGCGCCCACCGGCTGCGCCGGATCGCGGCGTGGGAGCTGGGCGGAGAGAAAGAGGGTCGAGAAGGCAGACGGCCCGCAGGCTGACTCCTTGCTTCTCCCATGGGGAGGGGCAAGGCACCGAAGGACGATCCGGTGAGCCTGCGGGCCGGGTGACTGCAGTGAATTGCGCTTGCGCGCACGGTGTTGCTACCCACGGCACCAACCGCCGTAGGCGAGGGCGGCGCTAGCGCGCAGCCACCTCACGCGTCCTGGGAGTACTCAACTCAGGATCACCTCCTTTCGGTGTGGACCTACCGTAGGCAGATCGATTCGGGGTCCGCAATGTTTTTTCGACGCGGCCGGCTCCGTCGTTGATCAGTCGCCGAACACTTGCCGATCAGTTGGCGAAGACGCGCGACTCGGCATCCGCGACGATCTCGTCCGGGGTCGGCGACCGGAGCAGCAGTTCCTCGACGCGGGCGGCGGCGGGGTCGCCGGAGGCGTGGGCACGGGCCAGGGCGGCGGAGGCGTCGTAGTGGGAGGACCTGAGTTCGACGTCGGGCCCGAGCAGCGCCCAGTACGCGGTGCCCGGCTCCCCGCAGTGATACGGCAGGCCGACACTGCCGGGGTTGACGCTGCGGAGGCCCGCCACGGCCCGGTCGAACTGGAGGTGGGTGTGGCCGGAGACGATCGTCCGCGCCTCGGCCGGGGCCAGGGCGGCGAGCTCCGCGAAGCGCGCGGGCGGTGTGCCGGGGGTGACCAGCTCGTGGTCGCTGCGCGGGGAACCGTGGCAGAACAGGACCGGACCCAGGGTCCCGATCTCCACGAGCAGGCTGAACGGGAGCTCGGCGAGGAAGCGCGCGGCCTCGGGGGAGTGCTGCGCCGGGATCCAGCGCTCCCGCGCGCTGCCCGGCTCACGCCTGCCTGCGGCGATCTCGGCGGCGAAGCGGTCGCCGTTGCCCCGCACGGCGCGGGCGCGGTCGCCGAGCGAGGCGATCAGCTCGTAGGTGCGCTGCGGCTCCGAGCCCCAGGTGATGTCGCCGCAGAACACGACCAGATCGGCCGCGACGACGTCCGGCTCGGCCAGCACGGCCTCCAGCGCGGGCACGTTGCCGTGCACGTCCGACAGCGCCGCGACGCGGGCCACCGGCCCGTACCGCTGCGGCGGCCCCTCCCACACCGCCGGGCCGTACCGGATCGGACTCTCCGGCCTTCGGGCCTCTGTCATCCGGGCCTCCCTGCCTGTCTTGGTCAACTCGTCGATCCTGCAGGGGCGATGAGGGCCGTGGCCAGGAGTCGGCCGGAAATTTCGGTGGCTGTCGCGGTGTCGGGCCGTGCAGACTCCCCGAATGGATGACGACGACGCCAAGGACCTGCCGGAGCAACGAGAGCCCGCCGTGCTGCTCAGTGGCATCGTCGGCTCGACGGCCTACGGCCTGGCCCACGCCGGCTCGGACCTCGACCGGCTGGGCGTCTTCGCCGTACCCACGGAGCAGCTTTTCGGCCTGCACCGGCCTGCCGAGTCGCGGGTGACGACCGCCCCGGACAGCACCCTGCACGAGGCGGCGAAGTGGTGCCGGCTCGCGCTGAGCAGCAATCCGACCGCATCGGAGCTGGTCTGGCTGCCGGAAGACTGCTACGAGGTGCGCACCGCGCTCGGTGAGGAGCTGATCGCGATGCGTCGGTCCTTCGTCGCGGCCGGGCCGGTGCGGAGCTCGTATCTCGGCTATGCCACCCAGCAGTTCCGCAAGATGGTGGCCAGGGGCGAGCGCGGCGACGCCCCGCCCGCCCGGCAGGCCAAGCACGCCCGCCACCTGCTGCGCCTGCTGGAGCAGGGCGTCCACCTCTACCGCAGCGGTGAGCTGCGGGTCCGCGTCGCCGATCCGGAGAGCCTGCGCGCCGAGGGCGAGCGGCTGGCCGCGGAGCCGTCGGCGGCGGAGGCGCGGCTGGCCTGGGCGGAGGATCAGTTCTCGCGCCGGAGCGTCCTCCCGGACGCTCCGGACGAACGCCCGGCGACCGCCTGGCTGCGCCGGGTCCGGCTGGCGCAGCTGGCTGTCCCCTTGGGTTCCGCTACTTCGACCCTGGTGTGACCGCGAAGCCCGAGCCGGGCGCGAAGGTGGTGACCGTCGGCGGGATGGCCTTCATCTCGTCGATGGTCGCGCAGGCGGGGCAGGCGGCGTAGCCCTGCTGACGGATCAGATTGGCCTGGGCCTCGGCCTTCGCCTGGGCGACCTTGGCCTGCGCCTCGGAGACCGCGGCGAAGGCGGCCTGGGCCTGGTCGACAGCGGCCTGCACGTTGTCCGGGAGGGTCACCCGCACCAGGTTGAAGCGCAGGTTGACCAGGAACTTGTCGCCGAGCGTGCTCTCCAGGTCCTGGGCGAGGGAGGTGTTGATGGCGTTCTGGACGGCGGCGATGTTGGAGTTGCTGTTCGCCCCTGCCCCGCCCGGCGCGACGGGCGAGGAGCCGTTGTTCTGCACCAGCGCACAGGACGAGACCAGCTCGCTGCAGCGGAAGCTGCCGATCTGCTGACGCAGGTCGTTGTCGATCACCGGTCGGATGATCTGGTCCAGGAAAGCGGACCAGCCCGCGTCTCCGTCGTAGGCGTGGTAGGCGTTGCCGTCCGACGCGGTGAAGGTGCGGGTGCCGAACTTGGTGTCGAAGTCGCGCAGCGTCTTGTCGTCCAGGTTGAGCGAGAAGTAGAGCGTGCCCTCGATGCCCATGTCGACTCCGTCGGCGGAGGGCGTGTGCACGACGTCGACGCCGGGGCGGTCGCCGCGCTTCGGGTCCGCGGTGATCGTGTAGAACCGCTGCTGCGACGGATACTTGTGGCTCTCCGAGTACCACCCGATCCACGTCAGCCCGGACGCCGGCTGGATCACCTGCCGGATGTTCCTGTCGTCGAACGGCCCTCCGTTGCGGACCACGGCGACCTGCCCGCCGTCGGTCCGGTCGAAGGCGTCGGAGAACGACAGCCCGACATTGAGCAGAACAATCCCGGCAATCGCCGCGGCCACCCCGTAGACGACGCGCTTGCGCCTCATGTCCCCCACCCGCTTCGTACAGTCCTCTGTGTGCCGTTCCCTACGGCAGCAGCCAGGACTGTACGCCGCGTCCGGCGCCCCCGCAGCCTAATGATCGACACGTTCAGCCGTGCCAGCAGGTAGGCTACGCCTGGCCGGTCCACCGCCCACCCGGGCAGACCGGCCACGGGGCGCTAGCTCAATTGGCAGAGCTGCGGACTTTTAATCCGTAGGTTGTGGGTTCGAGCCCCACGCGCCCCACCACGCAATGAGGCCCTCACCAGGGAGTTAGCTTCCAGTGAGGGCTTCTCTGTGTCTTGTGGGAGATCGATCCGGATCCCTGCTGGGCGCTGCTGGGACGAACGGTAAATGATCTGGGCCCGTCGAGGGTTCAAGAGTCCCGGCGGCGGGGTCGGCCGTCCTTGCGCGCCCGACGCTCCGCCAACTCCCGCTCAGGGCGGTCGAGATCGGCGAGATCCGCCTCGTCGCCGTGCTCGCGGATGTCAGCAAGGGGCAGGGGATCAGCGGCCACATCGTCAGGAACAACGTGGAACCCCAGATCCGGGTTGTCCGACCAGCCCGTCGCCCTGGGACTGGCCGCGCTCGCCCGCTCCCTCATGGCGATCGTCATACGTGGTCTGTGGCGGGACCTGCGCGGATGAGGGGTGGGCCAGAGCATCGAGCCCCCGCTGAACTTCCCCGTCAGCGGGGCCTCAGCCGGGTTCGGGGTGATCGCCGATGGTCGGCGTCTGAGATCGATGGGGACATGGACCCCTCTCACCGGTTGCGGAGCCGGGCTTTGGTCGGCCAAGCGGCGGCTGCATCACGATCACGTTGTCAGCGGCGGCGGCGCGCCTGCCTCCGCATGTAGCTGAGTGTCCCGATCAGGCATCCAGCGAGCAGCATGATGAGGAGGACCAGCCACATTTTGGCGTTGAGCGTGGTGATCCCCCAAAGGTGGATCTTGACCGTGCTTCTGTTGATGAGGATGAACCACACCGCCAAGATCGTCACGACCGCGAGAACGATCCTGCCGAAAGTGACCCTCACTCCGCCGATCCGACGCTCGGCAGCGTCTTTGTTCGTGGTCATGCTTCCAGTGTGGAGTGGTGGCTCCGGCCCTGCTCGGCGACAGCACGTTCACTGCCAGTACCTCCCTGACCAGCAACAATGAATGCCCCAGATGCCGAGTCCGCGGCACCGAGGGCATTTCTGTCCGCGCGGCCTCCAAGACCACGCAAGCACCCGTCCGGGACGCCTGGGGGGGCGAAGACCCGGGCGGGAGACTTCACTCCGGAGCGGCCCACGACGGTGGTCGTGGGCCGCTCGCCTGAGATGCTGTTACTGCGCCTCGAGGATGAGCAGTGCGTACTTGTCGTTCGGGTCGGCCTGCGCGTGGACCTTGATCGGGTCACGCGTGTTGGCGGTCATCCGCAGCAGCGGTGAGTGGAGGAGAAGCATCCGCCGGTACCGGAACTACTGGGTCTACAGCTGCGGGCTCGGCGTGGCCTGGGCTGTGGTGCTGGGATTGACGGCAGGAATGCGTGGGGAGTCGGCCTTCCGCCGGGCGCTGCTGGTCTTCGCCGGGTTCTGCATCGGGTGGGTGAGTACGACCATCGCCCGCTACGTGTACCCGCCCCCGAGTCGCTGGACAACAGGCGCGTCGACACGGCCGGGAGCGGGTACAGAGGACGACTCCTGACGGCATTCAGGGGAAGGCCCTGCCCGGTTCGCCGGCGCGGGGCCTTTGACGTTCGCTGCGCCGTGTGGGTGGTCGGCGCGTGTCGTGCTGGGTTGGTGAACGATCAACCGCAAGGATGATCAAGGCCCGCGACCGCCCCGATGGCTGCGGGCCACCCTTCGCTCCTGGTAGCGCTGCTGTGTGCGGGGGCGACGATGGTGGCCTTGTCACGGGGTCCGGCAGGGCCACCACAGGATTCACTGCACCGGGCCTGTGCGATCTCCCGCCCGCGTGGCTCACTCAGCGCCTGCGCCCAGGGCCGCACTCAGTCGCCGATGATCCGCTCGTACATCGCCTGGCAGGCCGCGTCCTCGGTGTCGTACACGGCGAGGACCGCGTTGCTGCCGCGTTCGGAGTAGTACACCACCCAGCGCTTCCCGCGCCGCCCGAGGCAGAGCGCCTGGTCGGGCAGCCCACCGTGGAGGCTGTATATGTCCGGGCGGATTCCTGCCGTGTCGAGGGCGCGCTGGAGCTCGCCGCGGTTCACTCGCCGGCCTCTGATTCCTGACGCTGCTTCATGCCTTCGGCGTCGAGCATGGCGGACACGCTAGGGCACCCGGGGGATCCGCCACGAGCCTGTTGCCTGCCGGAACGATCCCGCTCACTCGATCGAGTAAGCAGCCTGGCCGCCCTTGTGTGCGCGGCGCGGTTGGGGCGCCGAGATCAGCCTCCTCGCCATGCCCGCGAATGTCGGCACGGACGTGGCCCGGGAGAATCGCGGTCCGGCCGGTGTCCAGCCGCTCGGTAACCCGGCCGTAGGCGGGCCCACAGCTCGTGGGGGATGCGGAATCAGTAGTCGTAGACCGTCAACGGCTCGATCCCTATGCCCGACTCCGTGGTGAAGGTATGCGCATAGACGTTGCCGTTGCAGTAGATCCACGGGCCGCTGTCCACGTTGTCGTGGTCGTACCAGTCGTTCACGCTCTTGCTCCACACCACCTGGCCGTTGCAGATGATCTCGAAGTACATCCGCTCGTCCGTGCGCGACCCGGAGGTGTCGATGTTCCACGAAACGTACTCATACGAACCGCTCCTAAAGCTGCTGGTGGAAACGTGCGCGCCGTAGACGGTGGTGTAGTCGGCCCCGCCCGTGGCGTGAGCCGACGTGCTGAGGCCGATCACGCCAGCAGAGGCCAAGCCAAGTGCTGCGGTCGCGGTGGCGAGGCGCTTGACGAGGTTCATGCCGTTCCCCTCCCCGGCTCCCGCCCGTCGAGAGCCGGGGAAGAGTTGACCGCGTGCGACGTGTTCATGGCCAGCCTTTAGGGGCAGAACCGAAAAGCTGATCGGCGTTCCGCTTGGCCCGCTTGGCCGGAAGCCCGGCGAGCCGCGTCTCCTCGCATGATCAGCTTGATCCTGATCGCGTCCCGCTCCTGCCACCGATCAGCAACAAGGATCAAGGTCGTGTCGCCGCGTGCCGATCACCAGAGCATCGAGGCCCCGCTGAACTTCCCCGTCAGCGGGGCCTCAGAGGCCGTAGGCCGCGGTCGGGCTCGCGCCCTCGGGCGTCGGTCCGCGCATGGCGCGCAGCAGCTTGGCCAGTTCGGCGAAGCCCTCTTCTGCGACGGCCGTGACGATGGCGTCCTTGACCTCCACGCACGTGGCCAGGCGGCGGGTGGTGATGGCGGCCTCCCATCCCTCGGCCTCGGCCAACTCGCGCGCCACGGCGAGGATCGGGCGGTGGCGCTGGGCGCGTTCCCGCTCGCGGCGGTTCCCGGTGATGGACATGCAAGCGCCCCTAGCATCGCTAGACATTCGGGCGGTGCTACGTCTAGCATTGCTAGCAGATCGAGCGGCGATCGACACGGGGTCGGCGCCGCTAGAGAAGGGGAGCAACTGTCATGCCTACCGCCGTCACCACTCTCGCCACCGTCCTCGCCTGGGTCGTCGCCGTCGGAATCACGCTCATCGGCGCCCGCTGCCTCTGGACCCCGCAGGCCGCGGTGGACTTCGGGATCCCCGACACCCGCCCCGGGGACACGAGCTTCCGCGCCTGGCTCAGGGTCAAGGCGGATCGCGACATCGGCGCCGGACTCCTCCTGCTGGTCGTGCTGTTGGGCGGCACCACACACCTGACCGGCTGGATGATGCTCGTCGGCGCGGTGATGCCGCTCGGCGACGCGCTCATCAGCAAGCGCAGCGGCGGACCCGCCAAGGCGTACCTCGCCGTCCACGGCGCCACCGCCGCGGTCATGGCCGCCGCCGGTGCCGTGCTGCTGCTGTCCTGACCACGGTCACCGACGGCCCCCGCGATGGGCGGTCCGCTGCGACGGGAGCCCCGCGGTGCTCTCGTCGCACGCACGCACTCGTGACGTCATGACACATGAACAGCGCCAGCGGGCGTTTCGGATCGTGCCCAGGGTGGGGCGCAGTCCTCGCGCAGCGACGCCGAAGGCACTCTGACCGTCCGGGCCGACCAAGACCCTTCGGAGACAGGCGACTTCTTTGGGGGGCGGCGCAGGCGGACGGGCCGTCCGGCCTCAGCCTTGGCGCAGCGCCTGAGAGCAGGCCTTGCACTCCCACGGGGTCAGGTTCGGCGGGTACCAGCTCGCGCCTGGATCCTGCGGTCGGTAGCTGTGCTTCTCCATCCCCACCGTGGCCAGACCGCAGAGCGTCCGGTCGGCGGGACTATCCGGGACCTCGGGATCGGCCTTGGCGGCGTGGACCGCTCGAAGGCCGCTGATCACCCAGCTCTTGGAGTCGTACTTGGGTGCCCGCTCTGCCGGCTCGATCAACACGATGACGCCCATGACTCCACGATCAACCGGTCCGCGCACAAGCGCATCCTGGCGACTGTGGGCGCGTGCCGCTGAGCGGAGCGCGGGGATGGACGGGGCCGAGCATTGGAACGTACGGATCGCGCTGCACAGAGCCCGCCACGGCGACCGTGGCGGGCTCTCTTGCTGTTAGGTCAGCCGCGCTGGACGTTCGCGGCCTGCGGCCCCTTCGGGCCCTGCTCGACGTCGAAGCTCACCGGCTCACCTTCGACCAGTTCGCGATATCCCTGCGAGTTGATCGCCGAGTAGTGGACGAACACGTCCGCGCCGCCGCCGTCCTGGGCGATGAAGCCGAAGCCCTTCTCAGCGTTGAACCACTTCACGGTCCCCGTAGCCATGCTTGTTCCCCGTTCCGGGATCACGGGTACGCAATGGCGCGTACCCCTTGGGTGTGGTGATCGCCCTGGTCCTCGGACTGCTGGTCAAGCTGGACTTCGAACCGCGCGTTCGAGCAGTACCGTACATGCGCAGTGATCGTATGACTACAGGCCGTCCGCGCCTTCTGGTGCGATCAGGATGTTCGAGAACGCCCGCAACGGCGGCCGCGCGGCAGAGAAGTGGCGACGAGCGTCCCTCCAGGCTGTGACGCCGGCTGGTGCTGTGCCTGCGTCAGGCCCTGGAGATCAGGTAGCGGAAGAGGTTCTGGTGCCGGTACGAGCCGTCGGGTTGGCGGGCGGAGGCGATCGAGTCCCGCGGCCTGTCATTCGAGCCGCGGGTGGTCAGCCCGAAAATGCCCAGTACCCACGTCGCCATCGCGCGCCGCGGTGAGTTCGTCATCGAGGCTCTGCAGCCCCGCATCGCGTCGTCGGTCGACGTGGTGGCGTGGACGCCTTGCCTGAACGGCCAACCGATGGCAGACGCAACGATGTTTCCGATGCCGAGTCACAGCAATTGATCAGCTGCCGGCCCCACCCGGATCCTCGGGTGCGGGGCCTTCGTGTGATCAGGTGCTGTGGCGTCGCCGGTGGCGGCGGAGATCCGGAGACGACCCCGGATGAAACGCACGGGCTCTGACGGGCCAAAGCCGTGGCATGCTGATCGCCGCTCTCGGCTCGGGAAGGAACAAGGCATGTCCAAGCCAGTACGCGCGGCAATCGGGGACAAGTGGATCACATGCGGCTTTTGCCGAGGTGGCATCTTTCGCAGCCGTGAGGTGAAGCTGAACAGCTCCGGCATGGAGTTCCTGGGCCTGGGATGGGCCAACGAGTCGGTCACCGCGCTGATCTGCTGGGGCTGCGGTCAAGTGCAGATGTTCGCGAACGACGACCTCGAGCTCTACAAGGCCTGAGCCGCACCGGGCCGACGCAACGCCGCCCGTTGATCAGGGCGGCCCGTGGCCGGAGCGCTCATGCGTGCGTAGTCTGGTGGTGAGGCTTGAGCGTCACAGTGCACGTATCCACGAGGACCGTTCGGTGCGTGCGCTGGCAGGAGCAGGTATCTCTCAGCCCACGGTAAGCGCAGGCAGGCCCGCTCGGGCGCTCGGAACCTCCGAGGAGGTCCGGATGGCTGCCCAGGTGAATCGCGCCGAAGTAGAAGCGGAAATCAAGGAGACGCTGGGACTCGTCCCGCACTTCTTCCAGAGCATTCCGACGGAACTGATCGGCCCCGAGTGGGAGATCTTCAAGCGGATCGAGCTCGGCGAGACGCTCATACCGAACAAGTACAAGGAGCTGATCGGCGTCGGGCTGCACGCCGAGACGAAGTGCCGCTACTGCAGCCTCTTCCACGCCGAGGCCGCAAAGCTGTTCGGTGCCACCGACGAGGAGATCCAGGAAGCGGTGCACTACGCAAAGGCCAGCCTGGGCTGGAGCGCCTACATCAACGGCATGCAGGAGGACTACGACCAGTTCGCCGCCGAGCTCTCACAGATCGTCGACTACGTGAAGTCCAAGGGTTGACCCATGGAGCTGCAGCGGGTGAGCCCCACGGTGGTGCGCGGCACGTTCCACACCTACGAGCTGGCCGCGCTGATTGCCGCGGCCCGCTATGTCGCTGAGACAGCACCTGAGGACGTGCCCTCGGAGTCCCTCGACCAGCTGCGCCAACTGCTGTCGGGCTACGACCAGCAGGTGCAGAAGTTGGCGGCCGCGCACTGAGCAGGGGAAGGCCGCAGAGAGGCTCCCGACGAGCCGGGGCTCACAGTCACGTGCAGTGGCCCCGGCTGCCGATGGTGTCGGCTTTGCGGACGGCCTAGGCGGCAGCGGCCTCGATGCTGCGCAGAAGCTGCTCATCGGGTCCGTACACGGCGATCCGAGTCGGCGGCAGTTTCCCTCGCGCGACGAAGTAGTCCCGGATCTCCACCAGCACGCCCGGCAGTGCCACGGCCACCTCGTGGGTTATCGGGCCGGACCCCAGCCAGTGCAGGGCGATCACCCAGGAGCGGGCCTCGCTGACGTGGCGGGGCGCGGTGGGCTCGGCCTCGAGGTTCAGCCCGTCCAGCATGGTGAGGATCACGTTCATGTCGGTGCCGTCGATGTGTACGAAGTTCTCTTCGATCAGTACCTCAGTCATGTACGCGCCATACCCCGGCAGGGCATCGACCACCCCCGCCACTGCGCGACTGTCCTTCACCTGATCCACCTGCGTTCCTGCCACTGTGGTGTGCGCGTCGGCCGGCGGTTGGCCGTCGTGGCCTTAGGCGGGTGGGCGGGATGGGGGGAGGCTGTGCGGACCGGTCGCGGGCTCTGCGCTGACAGTCGGGTACGCGGCGGGGGTGGTGGGAGTTCCGGTCGTCCCGAGCGGCCGGGCTCCCGCCGCCGTTCGCGCAGGGGCGCGAGACGGTGTCACGCCCAGACGTCCGAGCCGCCTCCGATCCACTCGATCATGTCCT
Organism: Streptacidiphilus sp. MAP12-20; assembly: GCF_041262525.1. Classification (NCBI taxonomy): domain Bacteria; kingdom Bacillati; phylum Actinomycetota; class Actinomycetes; order Kitasatosporales; family Streptomycetaceae; genus Streptacidiphilus; species Streptacidiphilus sp. MAP12-20. Next base: position 51,837 of record NZ_JBGCCK010000013.1, on the reverse strand, counting down.
GCGATTCGAGGTCCAGCTCGTCCAGGCCGGCGCGGCGGCAGAACTCCACCACGTCGCGGAGGCTGTGCGCCTTGCCCACCTCCGTGCCGAGGATGTCCACGCGGCGGAACGGCGGGGTGGCGTCGACGAGGTGGTGCACGACGACGTGGGCGTGGTGCCCGTGGCCGTGCGGGTTGGGTGTGCTGTCGTTCATGTATTCAGCTTCCGGGCATGTGCGCGGCCGTGCACGCGGACACGCCCTCCGCTGCTATTCGAACGAAAATCCGACCATCGACGTGATCTTCGTCGGCCTCAGTCCTGCAGGGCCCGCTTGGTCACCTTCCCCATGTCGTTGCGCGGCAGCGCGGCCAGCAGGCGCAGGGCACGCGGTCGCTTGTGGGGGGCCAGATGCCCGGCGACGTGGTCCGCGAGCTCCGCCAGGCTCGGCGGCGCGGCCGGGTCGGCGGGGACGATCCAGGCGACGATCCGCTCGCCGAGGTCCGGGTCTGGTTCGCCGGTGACGGCGGCGTCGGCGACAGCCGGGTGTTCGAGCAGGACGTTCTCGATCTCGCCCGCGCCGATCTTGTAGCCGCCGCTCTTGATGAGGTCTGTCGACTTGCGCCCGACGATCCGTACCGAGCCGTCGGCGTCCAGGGTCGCCATGTCCCCCGTGCGGAACCAGCCGCCCTGGTCGAAGGCGGCCGCCGTGGCCTCGGGGCGGCCCAGGTACTCCGTGAACCGGCTCGGGCCGCGGACCTGGATCTCGCCGACCGTCTCGGGGTCGGGCGCGATGAGCGGCCGCCCCTCCTCGTCGACCAGGCGCAGCTCCACCCCGCGCAGTGGCGTGCCGACGCTGCCGGGGCGGTGCGGGAGGCCGGGCCGGACGCTGGTGTTCATCAGCGTCTCGGTCATCCCGTAGCGCTCGACGACCGTGCGGCCGGTCGCCGCGGTGATCGCCTCGTGGTCCCGGCGGGACAGCGCTGCGGAGCCCGAGACCAGCAGCCGCGCCTGCGCCAGCGCCTTCGCCAACTCCGGCTCGGCCGAGACGGCTTCGGCGATCCGGTGGTACATCGTCGGCACACCGAAGAGCATCGTCGCGCCGCCTGCGAGCTCGGCCTGTACAGCGCCGACGTCGAACCGGCCGAGGTGGCGGACGCTGCCGCCGACGTGCAGCGGGCCGAGGATGCCGAGGACGAGTCCGTGCACGTGGAACAGCGGCAGCGCGTGGACCAGGACGTCGTCCTCGGTCCAGGCCCAGGCCTGCGCGAGCGCGTCGAGGGTGGCCCGGACCGCGCGCCGGGACAGCACGACGCCCTTCGGTGGGCCGGTGGTCCCGGAGGTGTAGACGACCAGCGCAGCCGACTCTTCCTCGGGCTCCTCACAGAGGGCGGGAAGCGGTAGGCCCGTCGGAGCGAGGTCCGCCGATACGCGGGGGAGCGCGGCCAGCGGCTCGGGCAGCGCCGCGTCCGCGGCGGCCAGGACGAGGTCGGGCGCGCTGTCGGTGACGATGTGCGCGAGCTCGCGCGCGCCGCTGCCGGGGTTGACCGGCACCACGGGCACGCCGGCCAGCAGCGCGGCGACGGCGCCGACGGCGGTGTCCAGGGTGGGCGTGGCCCAGAGCGCGACCCTGGTCGCCCCGGCGAGCCGTACGGCGGTCGCCGTCGCGGCGGCGTTCAGCGCGGAGTAGTCGAGCGACCGCTCGCCGAAGCGCAGGGCGGGCCGGCCGCCGGCCGTGGTGAGCGCGGGAAAGAGGGGGGCCATCCGGACTGCTCCTCAGCTCTGGACCGTGGTGGTCACCCACAGACTCTCAGCTGCGGCGCCGCCGGTCACGGCGCAGCCGCTACGGAGCGGACCCGGTTGTCGCGCTCGGCCGCGGCGACAGCGGACTCGGGCCGGCGCGGGCGGGCGCGTCACCAGCCACCCCGTCACCAGCCACCGCGTCACCAGCCACCGCATCGCCGGAGGCCGGGTGCCCGCTGGTCAGCTCCCCGCTTCGGGCGCGCGGCCGAGGACGCGGTCGAGGTAGGGGTTGGCGAAGACACCCGCCGGGTCGACTGTGTCGCGGATCGCGACGAAGTCGTCGAAGTGCGGGTAGCGCGGGCGCAGTTGCTCGGCGTCGAGGCCGTGCATCTTGCCCCAGTGCGGTCGGCCGCCGAAGGAGCCGAGGATGCTCTCGCAGGCGTCGAAGTACCGCCGGTAGGGCATCCGGTGGTACTGGTGGAAGGCGATGTAGCAGCTCTCGCGCCCCTGGGCGGTGGAGAGCCAGATGTCGTCGGCGCCGGTGAAGCGGACCTCCAGCGGGAAGGAGACCCGCTCGTCCTGGGCGTCGATCCAGCGCCTGATCTCCCGGAGCGCGTCCACGGCGTGCTCGCGCGGGATGGCGAACTCCCCTTCGTGGAAGCGGACATCACGCGGGGAGGCGAAGACGCGGAAGGAGAGGTCGGTCCACTCGCGCGCGGACATGGCCCGCGCCGCGAAGCGAGTGATCGGCGGGACGAGGGCGGGGAAGCGCGTGCCGACCCGGTTGAGCGCCTCGAAGCCCAGGCCGCTCACGGTCTCGTCCAGGCGGCGGCTGAGGGCGCCGATCGGCTGCAGCGTGGCCGTCCCGACCGGGAGGCGGCGGAAGCGTCGGGTCAGCGCGGTTTCGCTGTGCGGGAACCAGAAGAACTCGAAGTGGTCGTTGTCGTCCGCGAGTTCACGCACCCGGCCGAGCACCTCGGCGATCGGCATCGCGACGTCCCGTGCGTGCAGGGCGAAGGCCCGCACGCACTGCAGCGTGACGGAGGTGAGGATGCCGAGCGCGCCCAGGCCGACGCGGGCCGCGGCGAAGAGCTCCGGCTGCTCGTCGGCGGAGCAGCGGACCAACGAGCCATCGGCGAGGACGAGTTCGAGCGCGCGGACCTGCGTCGCGATGCCGCCGAAGCCGATGCCGCTGCCGTGTGTGCCGGTGGAGATCGCGCCGGAGACGGTCTGCCGGTCGATGTCGCCCATGTTCTCCAGGGCGAGGCCGTGCTCGGCGAGCAGCGGATTCAGCTTCCACAGCGGCATGCCCGCGTCGACGGTGACCAGCCCGGTCTCCCGGTCCACCGAGCGCAGCGCATCCATCGCGTCCATCCGCAGCTGCACGTCGGGGGCGACAGCAGTGGGGCTGAAGGAGTGACCCGCTCCGATGGCCTTGACCCGCAGCCCGTCGCGGACCGCGTCGCGCACGGCGGCGGTGACCTCCTGCGCGTCCGCCGGAAGCAGCACGCGCACCGGGGAGGCCTCCTCGTTCCCTGCCCAGTTGCGCCATACGCCGGTCATGTCCGGAGCCCTCTCGTCGGGTTCGACAGCTTTCCGGAAGGTTGAACCTGGTCAAGTGTCCAAGTCAAGAGTCCAGGAGGATTGACTTGGATGCTTGACCAGGTACCTTGAGGCCCGGAATCACTCGTCCGAACGGAGCCGCGATGACCCGCCTGTCAGCCGACATGCGCCGCGAGCAGCTGGTCGACGCGGCGATCCGGGTGATGATCCGCGACGGCGTGGGCAAGGCGACCACCCGGGCGATCGTCGCCGAGGCGGGCGTGCCGCTCGGGGTCTTCCACTACTGCTTCCGCTCGAAGGAAGAGCTGCTGCACGCCGTGATCGAAGGCATCATGCAGCGCGCCCTGCCGCCCACGACGACGGCCACGCCGGACGACCGGTCCCCACGGGGGATCATCCGCGGCACGCTGCACGCCTACTGGGACCAGGTCCGGGCCCGCCCGGACGAGCAGATGGTCACCTATGAGCTCACCCAGTACGCCCTGCGCCAGCCAGGTCTGGCCGAGGTCGCGCGCCGCCAGTACCAGCACTACCTCACGCTCTACAGCGACCATCTGGAGGCCATCGCTCAGGTCGCGGGCATCCGGTGGACGGTCCCGGTCCCGGTGCTCGCCCGCTACGGCCTCGGCCTGATGGACGGTCTGACCCTGAACTGGCTCATCGATCGCGACGACGTCCAGGCCTCGGCGGCGCTGGACGAGTACGCGGCCTACCTGAGCAGCGTGACGGCCCCCGGGGTCTGACCGATGGCCTGCCTCACCGGCGGGCCGCGCCCGGCAAAACTGTCGTGCCGGAGCAGACTGGGGCCATGAGCGAGCGCATCGTGATCACTTGGCCGGAGATGCGGACGCGGCTCGCGTCGGCCCGCAACTACTGGATCTGCACCGCGTCCACGACCGGGGGCCCGCACGCGATGCCGGTCTGGGGCGTCTGGGTGGGCGAGCGGCTCTGGTTCAGCACGGGCGCGGGGACGGTGAAGGCCAGAAACCTCGCGCTGGACCCCCGGGTGAGCGTGCATCTGGAGAGCGCCACCGAGCTCGTCGCCCTGCAGGGCTCCGCAGCGGCCGTCCCGTCCGGGGAGCGCCCGGCCGAGGTGGACGCGGCCTACGCCACCAAATACGTGCTGCCGCGCACGGGCGAGCCCGCTGTGATCGAGATCGGCAGCTCGCCCGTCTTCGCCGTGACGCCGAGGACGGTCTGCGGCTGGTTCGAGGGCGCCTTCGCCGAGTCCATGACCCGCTGGCGCTTCCCCGGCCCGGTCGCGGAGCCGATGAGCTACCCGGCCGACCCGGCGTGACACGAGCTGAAGCGGGTCAGGGCAGCGGGGCGAGGTCCGGTGCGACCCAGGAGGCTCGTGCGGTCGGGCCGGCCAGCAGCTCGGCGGAGTAGAAGCGGCTCAGCAGGTCCTTGTCGAGCAGCTCCGGCGCCGCGAGGAGGAAGCCCTCGAAGTCCGCGGTGGGCTGGGCGGCTGCGTGGTGGGCGACCAGCTCGAGCCAGGCGCGGGTCATCGTCGCGTGGTATTTCCCGGGGGCTCCTGCCGCCTGCGCGGCCTGCCGGATGCCGGTGTCGACGAGTTCCAGTGCCGCCGCGGGCCCCAGCCGGCTGACCGCCAGCCAGGTCAGGTGGATGTGCTGGCGGTGGCCGAAGCGGTCCGCGCCCGGCGCGGCGAGGACTTCGGCGAGGAGGTCGGCGAAGGTCATCGCGAGGACGCCTCCGTCAGCGCGCGCAGCACGGCATGGAAACCGGCGACGGCCTCCGGTGGCAGGCCGGTCAACGCGCGGCGCTCCAGCCCGGCCACCGTCTGCGCGATGGTGTCGGCGGTGGCCCGCCCTGAGGGTGTGAGCTCGATCAGGACCGAGCGGCGGTCGCCTGCCCGCATCGCCCGGGTGATATGGCCGCGGCGCTCGAGGCGGTCCAGGACGCCGGTGAGGGTCGTCGGGCGGACGCCTGCCGCCGCGCCCAGCTGGGAGACGGTGCGGCCTTCGCCGTCGGCGAGGTTGGCGAGCGCGTTGATCTCGGAGGGGGTCAGGTCGAGGTCGACCAGTTCCGTGGCCAGCAGGTGCAGTGTCGCGTGGGTCGCGCGCTGGAGGGAGAGCAGGGCGGAGGCCGGGGCGGCGGTTTCTTCGTTCTCGGACATCACGATTATGGATAGTACGGTTTCGCACTATTGACTGCAAGTGCCGGCCACAGAGATTCCACAAAGTGCCTTCCTACGCTCCCCGAGCGGATGGGCCGTCAGGCCGCTCATCCGCCCACGCAGCACGGAGTACGGATGGAGAACCTCATGTCCCGAATCAAGCCGAAGCGGGTCCGCCTCGCGGTCGCCGGGATCGCGGTCGCCGGCAGCCTGCTCGCCGCAAGCCCCGCGTACGCCGCGAACGGCGGTACCGCGAGCGCCGCCGCGCACGCTCCCAAGGGGGACGGCGCCCACGCGCTCTGCCTGCGCGTGCCGAAGCTGGAGCGGCGCCTGGAGCGGGCGCTCGACCGGCTGAACGGCAGCGTCACCGTGCCCGGATCGATCGCGCGCCTGCAGCTGCGAGTCGACAACGCCAACAAGCTCGGGCACAAGGCCATCGCCACCTACCTGCAGGACCGGCTGAACACCCGCAAGGCGATGGTCGGCACGATCACCCAGCGGCAGACGGACCTCCAGGGCGTGAAGACCTGGTGCGCGGCGAACGACAACGGCAAGGGAGCCGGCTGAACATGCGCGTCAACCGCATGACGCGGCGGCTGGCCGCCGGAGTACTCGCCGCCACCGCCCTGCTGGGCGTGACCGCCTGCGGCGGCAGTGGTGCCACGGGTGGTGGCGCGGGCGGCGCGGCTCCGGCCGCGTCGTCGACGCCGGCCGCCGGTTCGTCGGCGTCGGTGCAGCAGGAGCAGGCGAAGGTCGACGCCGCGCAGTCGGCCGCGAACGCGGCGGACTCGGACGCGGCGAGCGATCCGACGCAGAAGTAGGCCCGTCGGGGGAGTCCGGGAATCCCCGCGCCGGGACGGGTGAGGGTGTGTCAGTGTGCGTGAATGACTCCCCTCACCCCCTCCCTTCCGCGTCAGCTTGCCCGCACGCGCCGGTTCAGCCTCGGCGCGCCCGACCAGCTCACCGTCACGGCCGACGGCAAGGCTGTGCTCTTCCTGCGCAGCCGGAGCGGCACCGATCCGGAGACCTGCCTGTGGGCCAGGGACCTGGCCGACGGCACCGAGCGCTTGATCGCGGATCCCGCCGCCCTGGGCGCCTCAGGCAGCGGGATCGGCGGCTTCGCGACCGACGCGAGCGGACGCCTCGCGGCATTCGCCCTGGCGGGCGAGCTGTGGGTGGCCGACGCCGGGCAAGGGCAGGGCACGGTACGGCGACTGCCCACCGCCGGACCGGTCGCCGAGCCGGTACCGGACCCGACCGGGCGGCGGGTCGCCTACCTGAGCGGCGGCGCGCTGCGTGTCGTCGGCGTGGACGGGACGGGTGACCGCGCGGTCGCCGCGCCCGGACCGGAGGACGGTCCGGAGGTGTCCTACGGTGTCGCCGAGCACGTCGCGACGGAGTCGATGGGCCGCTACTCGGGGTACTGGTGGTCGCCGGACGGCGAACGGCTGCTGGTGACCAGGGTCGACCAGGCCAGGGTCGCGGTCTGGTACGTCGCCGACCCGGCGAACCCCGCCGTCCGCCCCCGAGCGGTCCGCTACCCGGCCGTCGGCACCGCCAACGCCGAGGTCAGCCTCCACCTGGTCTCCGCGACCTCCGATGCCGGACGGGTCGACGTCGCGTGGGACCGGGAGGCCTTCGAGTACCTGACGGCGGCCGGCTGGGACGCGCACGGCCCCTACGCCGCCGTCCAGAGCCGCGATCAGCGGACCGTCCGTGTCCTCGCCGTCGACCCGGCGAGCGGTGCGACCACGCTGCTGCGCGAGCAGCACGACGCGGCCTGGGTCCAACTCGTCCCCGGCCTGCCTCAGCGCACCGCCGCCGGCGCGCTGGTCACGCACCTGGATCTCGGGGACACCCGCCATCTCGCCGTCGACGGCGAGCCGGTCACGCCGCCCGGGCTGAACCTGCGCGCGCTGCTGAGCGTCGACGGCGACACGGTTCTCTTCGCCGCCACCACGGAGGCGGACCCCTTCTCCACCCACCTGTGGCGCTGGAGCCACGGCGGCGAAGCCGGGCTCGTCGAGCAGCTGACGCACCGGCCCGGCGTCCACAGCGGCGTGCTGCGCGGCGGAACGCTGGTCCGGCCGCAGGACGTGCCCAGCCGCGCCGAACAGCCCGCGCTCCCGCTGCACAGGACGCTGCTCCGCGTCGGCGAGCGCCGTCTCTGCGCCGCCGTGCACCTGCCGTCCTGGCACGCCCCGGGCGAGCGACTGCCGGTGCTGCTCGACCCCTACGCCGGACCGGCGATGCAGCGGGTGACGGCCGATCAGGGCTGGGCCACGCACCTGTCCCAGTGGTTCGCGGAGCAGGGCTTCGTCGTGCTGGTCGTCGACGGCCGCGGCACGCCGGGCCGAGGGCCGCGCTGGGAGCGGGAGGTGCACGGTGACGTCTTCGGCCCGCCGCTGGACGACCAGGTCGACGCGCTGCACGCGGTCGCGGCGGAGCATCCGGAGTACGGGATGGACCTGGACCGGGTCGCCATGCGCGGCTGGTCCTACAGCGGCTCGCTCGCCGAGGCCGCGGTGCTGCGCAGGCCGGACGTCTTCCACGCGGCGGTGGCCGGCGCCGGGCTCACCGACCAGCGGCTCTACGACGCGCACTGGCGCGAGCGCTTCCTCGGCCACCCGGAGGCGAACCCCGACGCCTACGCGGCCTGCGACCTGCTGCGCGACGCGCCGAAGCTGCGCCGCCCGCTGCTGCTGATGCACGGCCTGAGCGACGACAACGTCTTCGCTGCGAACACGCTGCGCCTCTCCAGCGCCCTGCTCGCGGCCGGTCGCCCGCACGAGACGCTGCTGCTGAGCAGCTCAGGGCACCGGATCACCGACGAGGCCGCGGCCGAGAACATGCTGCTGCACCAGCTCGCCTTTTTGCGCCGCGCGCTGTGCTGAGCCTGCGCCGCGCGCTCGGCTGAGCGAGGGCGGTCAGACGCCGGTGACGGTGGTCAGCAGGACGACGGCGTCGCTGAGCGCCATAAGGTCGTGCCGCTCGTGTGGCAGCCCCGCGAGCTCGCCGGCGGCGAGCTCCACCATCCCACCGGACTCGGTGCTGAGCTGCACCTGCCCGGCCAGCACCAGCAGGGTGGCGGCGTGCGGCGACTCGTGCTCGCCCAGAACGGATCCCTGGGTGAGCGCGATCAGTGACTGCCGCAGCATGTTGTGGTGCAGCAGCAGCCGAGTGGCCCGCCCGTGCGGCGACTGCCGGGCCTGCGTGAGCTGGGACTCGGCGACGAGCGTGAGTTCGTCCATGGGTTCAGTGTGTGGCGGCGGCCCGCCTCCTGCACTCCGTGAGCAGCTCTGAAGGGATAGAGGGATCAATCGCCCATAATTAAAGATCTTGTAAAGATTGCGCGTGTTGTGCAAGTTTGTCCTTTTTGTCTAGGGCATCGTGATCTTCGTTCGCCACGGGGACGGCGATTCACGGGGATCTCGGAGGGACGACACATGCGGCGCGCAGTCACGCGCATTCTTTCTGCCTTGCTCGCTTCGGCTGTGCTGCTGCCCGTGCCCGCCTCGGCCGCGGGCAGCCCGCCATCCCCGCAGCACAAGGCCCAACGCGCGGCATCAGGCGCGGAGCTGACGGTCAAGAAGGAAGCGGTCGACGTTCCTTCGCCGCTCACGCCTGGTGGGGTCTTCAGCTACCGCCTCACTGTCTCCTGCTCCTCGCTGACCACCGCCTGCGAGAACGTCGTCCTGGACGACGATCTTCCGCGCGGCCTGGAGGTCACCGCGACGCCGAACTCGACGCCCACCCGCACGGTGGTCTTCGACGCCACGAGCAAGCACCTGGCCGTCACCTTCAAGGAGTCGATCGGCGGCGGAAAGACTGGCCTGCCGGGCGGCGTCAGCCGTACGTTCGACGTCGCGGTGCGCGTGCCGGTGGACACGAGCTACCCCGACGGGCAGATCGTCACCAACACCGCCAAGGCCACCGCCGACAACGCGCCGCCCGCCTCGGACAGCGCGGACGTGAAGGTCAGCGTGCCGCGCTCGGTCAAGCCGGTCGGGACCAAGAGCTGGGCGCCCGCCTCCGGCGTGGCCGGGTCGGGGACGCAGACGACGATCACCCTGGGCGTGCGCAACGGGTCCGCCGGTGCACAGGCTGTGGACAGCCTGCGGATCGACGACGCGACGCTCGACACCTGGCGCACCTTCGACCTCACCGGCCAGCCGCAGGTCACCGGCTTCCCCGCCGGTGCCGACCGGGCCCAGCTGCTCGTCTGCACCAAGCCGGTGGCCACTCCGTGCAACCCGGGCGAGCAACAGGCCGGGCCGGTCACGGCCGGTCCCGGGCTGGCGCTGCCCGCTGGAGTGACGCCAGGTCAGGTCACTGCCGTGCGAGTTGTGTTCACTAACGCGGCCGGCACGAAGCTGCCGCCCAGCGCCACCGCCGGGCAGGTCGCCCTGCCGATGAAGCTGCGGGACACCCTGCGGAGTGACGGTTCCCCGCTGCGACCGACGGTCCGCCAGCGCATCGACAACTGCGCGGCGCCCAGCGCCGAGGACGCCGCCGGGATCACCAACGGCGCCACCGCGTGCGCGCCCTTCGACATCCTGCCGAACCAGGCCACCATCGACCTGAGCAAGCAGTACTTCTCCGACGTCACCGGCAGTTACAAGGCCAACGGCACCGCACTGCTGGGCCAGAAGGCACCCGTGTCCGCCGTGGTCACCGGGAAGAACACCTCGCCGTTCCCGGTGCAGACGCTGACGATCAGCGAGCCGTCCACCACCGCGGCCTCCCGCTTCTCCGCGCTGGACGTGAAGACGGTCCGGCCCACCTTCCCGAGCGGCGCGACCGCTGCGAAGCTGGAGATCACCTGCCGGGACGGGAGCACGCTGCCGAGCGTCCCGCTGACGCCCGCCGACAGCGGCAAGGACCGCAGCGTCGACTGCCCGGCAGGCGGCGCGCCCGCCCGCGTCTCGATCACCTACACCGGTGCGATCGCGGTCAACGCCTCCGCCGACCTCGGCGTCCACGGCGCGCTGAACGGCACCGAGACGCTGGCCGACGTCGCCACCGGCCTCTCCGACTGCGCCGACGGCGCGGCCACCAACCCGGCCGACGGCAGCGGCAGCGCCGCCGCGACCGCCTGCGCCAACCTGGCGCTGCGGCAGGCCACGCAGTCGGTCAGCGGCAGCAAGAGCTCCAGCCAGAACGAGATCGCCAAGGGCCAGCCGGTCGACTTCAACCTGACCATGAGCAACGGCGGCAACACCGAGCTCAGCGGGCTGACCATGACCGACCCGGTGGACCCGACCGCCGCGGACAACCTCTTCAAGCAGGTCCGCGTCGTCAACTTCGCGGTCGTCGGCAGCCAGCCCAAGGGCATCACCCCGAACCTGGAGGTCTACGACCCCACCACCTCCGCCTGGGTCGCCTACAACGCGTCCGACACCGCACTGCTGACCCGGGCGACGGGTGTCCGGGCGGTCGTCTCCGGCGCGGTCCCGGCCTCGGCCAGGATCAACCTGGCGCTCACCGTGCAGCTGCGCGACAACGCCGCGGAGAGCGGCAGCTTCCGCAACTGCGCCAGGATCAGCGCCGGCGTCGCCATCCCGTACCGGGACGCCTGCGCGCCGGTGACGACGGTCGGCCCGCAGCGGGCCGGGGCCTCGCTCGGCAAGACGATCTCCCCCGGCACGGTCGCCCGCACGCTGAACGGCGTTCCGCCGCAGAACGCGCAGGTGCAGCTGAAGGCGGCCAACACCGGCAACCTCGACCTGAAGCAGCTCGTCGTCACCGACGTCGACCAGGGCTTCTTCGACTCGGTCGACTTCAAGGGCATCGACAAGGTCAACTTCCCGCCCGGCGCGGACCGGGTCCGCGTCGACGTCTGCACCACCGACTGTGCGGGCGGTGTCTTCGTGCAGGGCACCGTCACCGCGAGCAGCACGCCCGGCCTGCCGGCCGGTGTCAGTGCGGCCGACGTGCGGGGCATCCGCTTCACGTTCATCAGCAGCACCGGCGGCTACGCCCTGCTGCCCGGCGAGAACTTCCCGGCCACCGGCGCCTGCCCGGGCGCCACCGCCTGCTTCAGCGTGACGCCGCGCGCGACGCTGCGCTCCAAGCCGGCGCAGGAGATCCCGGCGAGCACCCCGGACACCGCGACCGGCGGCTACGAGACCCGGCTGCAGAACCCCGGCCAGCTCGCCCCGATCCCCGACGCCCAGGCCACGCTGAACGTCAACGACGGCAGCGCGCAGCTGCGGATCGACAAGAGCCCCGACTCGAAGGTCGGCCCGGGCGAGCCCGTGCCGTTCACGCTGACCGTGCAGAACAGCGGCACCGGCGTGATCCCCGACCTGGTCGTGGCCGACCCGGTTCCGGCGGGCCTGCGCTTCGACGAGAGCTTCCGCGGCTCGGGCGGTCTGCCCTTCGACATCACCTTCGAGGTCCCGGCGGGGACGCCCGTCCCCGCTGCCTCGGACGCGGTCTTCGCTCCCGAGCGGGCGGCGGACGGCACCGTCACCAAGCTGCTCTGGCGCTTCCCCAAGTGGCAGATGCTGCCCGGCTCGACGGTCCGGATCACCTTCCAGGCCCACTTGGCCGGCGGCACCGTCGCGGGCGCCACGATCCGCAACACCGCAGGCGCGAGCTCCCAGACGCGCTCGGACGTCAGCTGCGACCTGCACACGCCCCGCAACGGGCAGGTCGTCGACGACGCCCAGTACGGCCCCGGCCGGTTCTGCACCTCGTACGCGCAGGTGACCACCGTCGCGGGCGCGGCCTTCGACGCCTTCAAGTGGGTCTCGGGCACGCCGAGTCTGGGCTGGTGGGACAGCGTCGCCCAGCAGCGCGTGCCGCTGGGCGACCCGCGCTGCCCGCAGCTGAACGTCGCCGGACGCGACTACACCCGCTACCCCTGCGTGGCGCTCAACCTGCCGGGCGAGCCGCACCACTTCGTCATCAAGCTCACCAACACCGGTACCCAGCCCGCCACTCAGGCGCAGCTGCTCGACGTCCTGCCGCACCCCGGTGACACCGGCGTGCTGCTCGGCAGGGAGCAGCGCGGCACCGAGTGGGACCGTTCGCCGACGCTGAGCGGCGCGCCGACCCTGCTCTCCGGTCCCGGCACGTTGGGCGTCCGCTACTCGCGCGACGCCTCACCCTGCAGTGACAAGGTGCCGACGCCGAACCGCAGGTGCGACGCGGTGAGTTGGGAGTCCGGCTTCGACGCCAAGGCGCTCGGTCTGGAGATGCAGCTCGACTTTCCGACGCCGCTCGCCCCCGGTGACGGCGTGGTCATCGACCTGCCGCTGACCAGCCCGAACGACCTGGCCGACGTCAACACCTCGGGCCTGTCGCTGGCGTGGAACTCCTTCGCCCACCGCGAGACCGTCAGCGGCGGCGCGAAGGGTGAGACCACGCTGCCGGTGACCGAGCCGCCCAAGAGCGGGATCGGCCTGCTGTTCGGCGGCCTGCAGGCGGAGAAGCTGGTCGAGAACCCACCGCCGGGCGGCGTCGCACCGGGGCCGTTCACCTTCGAGTACGAATGCACGGTCGGTGGCGCGACGGTCCGCAGCGGCAGCGCGCAGGTGACGGCGGACAAGCCGATGCGGCTCTCCGGGATCCCGGCGGGCGCGACCTGCCTGGTCTGGGAGTCGGACCCGGCGGGCGCGGTCAGCGACCACCCGGACAAGGCCCACGCGGCCTCCGTCGTGATCGAACCCGAACTGGAAGGCAAGGGCGCGGCGACGGTGCTGATCAAGAACGCGTACCCGCCCTACCCGCTGATCATCACCAAGAAGGTGACCGGCGCGGCGGCGAGCCTGGTCGGCCAGGGTCCCTTCACCGTGGCCGTCGACTGCAAGTTGAACGAGGTCTCCGAGCCTGGCTTCCCACGCGATCTGGTCTTCGACGGGGCAGGAAGCAAGGTCATCAGCAACCTCCCGATCGGCGCGCGCTGCACGGCCGTCGAGACCGACAAGGGCGGCGCGACGAGCTCGAAGGTCACGACTGAGCACTCCAGTGATCCACAGGTCGCGGTGGTGAACTCCCTGCCTGGGGAAATCGCCACGCTGGTGGTCGCCAACGACTTCCCGGCGGGCGGACTGACCGTCGAGCAGACGATCAGTGGGCCGGGCGCGGCCAAGGCGAAAGGCCCGTTCCAGTACGAGATTTCCTGCTCCTTCGACACGAAGCGCGATGTGGTGAAACGTCAGATCTCACTGGCCAAACCGAAGTTGACGGAGACGCTGACCGGAATCCCGGCGGGCGCAGGATGCGAGGTGCGGCAGACGGCCAACGGCGGCTCCGACCGGACGACGATGCCGAAGGGCCCGTTCACGGTCCCGCCGAACGGTGTGGTGACGGTGCCCGTGGACAACCACTTCCCGGCCGGGTCGGGAGGAGTTATCCACAAGCCACCGACGGCTACGCCCGATCCTGTGGATAACTCCAACGGCGGAACCGGCGGTGACGGAAGCGGTACCGGCGACCTCGCCCACACGGGTGGCGGCACGCCCTGGCAGCCGTTCGCGCTCGGCGGGCTGCTCATGATCGGCGTCGGACTGGCGTTGCGGAGCGCCGTGCGCCGACGCAGCTCCTGATCGGCCGGACACCAGGCGGATCGGGACGACAGCGGCCCCGGGGGAAGAGGCACCCCCGGGGCCGCATCCATGCCTGCCGGCGGGGAATGTCCTTCCCGAGGATGAGTCGACCCCTAGTCGGAACGAGGTGGAGCAGCCGCAGACCGGGACCGTGGGCTGATGTATCGCCCGCTTTGTCGGGCTACGGTGCAGAAGTGTTGAACAACCTGCTCGCAGCGGTGAACCCGATGAACGGGTCCTCGCTGCTGTCCGCGTTCGGCGCGCTCGCCGTGCTGGTCGTGACCTTCGCCGAGTCCGGCCTGCTGATCGTGGGCTTCTTCCTGCCCGGGGACACCCTGCTGTTCCCTGCCGGAGTCCTCTGCGCGACGGGCGCGGCGCACGGGGGGACGAGTCTGTCCCTGTGGCAGGTCATGCTCTGCGCGGCGGTCGGCACCTGCCTGGGCGCGCAGTGCGGCTACTACATCGGCCGCCGTGGCGGCCGCGCGATGCTGGCGCGGTCGCGCAGCGCGCGGTTGAAGACGGTGGTGGCCCGCGGCGAGGAACTGCTGAACCGCTACGGGCAGCGCAAGGCGATCGTGATCGGCAAGTTCGTTCCGATGGTCCGCACGGTTCTCGGCCCGGTGGCCGGCGTCCTGGAGGTCCCGACGAAGACCTTCACGCTCTGGCAGGTGGTGGGCGGCGTCGTCTGGTCCCAGAGCTTGATCCTGCTGGGCTTCTGGCTGGGTGCGGCGGTCCCGGGCGTGGACAACTACCTGCTGCCGCTGGTCGCCCTGGTGGTCGTGGTGTCCTTCCTCCCGGTCCTTTTGCAGCGACGTCGCCACTGAAGGGGCGCGGGGAACTGCGCGACAAGCCACCCACGCAGCTGGCAGGCCGAACGAGCAGGGCCATCCGCACAGGGTGGTTACTCGCGCAGTTCGCCGCGCCCCTGGAGGTGGTTGCAACTACAGCATGGTGATCAAGGCGAAGCCCGCCGCCGCTGCCGCGAGGCCCGCCGCCAGAGAGCCCAGGACGTTAAGCGTGGCCTCCGTCAGCGACCGAGCGCCCAGCAAGCGCAGCGTCTCGTAGCCGAACGTCGAGAACGTCGTCAGCCCCCCGCACACCCCCGTCCCCACGAACAGGCCCACGTCCGGCGACCAGCCATGCCGCGCCGCGCCCGCGGCCACGCCGCCCAGGACGAACGAGCCCACCACGTTCACGGTGAGCGTCCCCCACGGGAAGACGCTGTCGTGCCGTGCCTGTACCGCCCGGTCCGTCAGATACCTCAGCGGAGCGCCCAGCATGCCGCCGAGGAACACCAGCAGGACCGCCATCAGTTCACGACCTCCACCGGGTCCAGCGTGATGAGCCCGTTCCCCTCGCCCACGATCTCCCGCACCTGCGGGACGAACGCCCGGATCTTCCGCTCCTCGTCGATGACCACCACCGCCATCGGCAGGTCCTCGGCCAGGTCCAGCAACCGCGTCGTGTGAACGCGCCCGCTCCGGCCGAAGCCCTCGATGCCGCGGAAGACGCCTGCGCCGGCCAGCCCCGCCGCGTGCGCGCGGTGGACGATCTCGGTGTAGACGGGACGCCGTTCCCACTGCGCGCTCTCGCGCAGGTAGACCGTCAGCCGCAGCGCGGGAGTGTTCATGGCTTCCGTCCTTCCGTCGCCAGCCGGACCGCCGCCGCCCCCGCCCAGACCGCCGCCGTCCCGACCACCACGCTGCCCAGCAGGTACGCCCCTGCCGTCGCGTAGTCGCCGGAGGCCAGCAGCCCACGTGATTCCAGCATGGCCGTGGAGAAGGTCGTGAAGCCACCGCAGATGCCGACGCCCAGGAAGGGGCGGCGATAGCGGGACGGCGGCCAGATCTCCAGGACCAGGTACATCAGCCCGCCCAGCACCGCGCAGCCCACCACGTTCGTGGTGAACGTGGCCCACGGGAAGCCCCCCGCGGGCGTCGGCCACGCACGTGACAGTCCGTAGCGGGCGACGCTGCCGATCCCGCCGCCGAGCGCGATCAGGGCCAGGACGTCGAGGTCCCGACGCCAACGCCCACGCTCACCGCGTTCACCTGCTGTCACGGCAGCATGCTAACCGCCCGGTCGGACGTCAGGGCGCGGAGTTCGGGACGCTGGGGCTCAGCGCGTAGGCGCGGGTCGGGGTCATCCCGCCGTAGCCGGGGAGGGACACCGTGTCGAAGGTGCTGACATCCGCGCAGCCGCCCTGGTCGCCAGTCTGGTTGTGCGAGTTCGCCAGCGCGGCCTTGGTGTTCACCGGCGCGGGCGCCGAGCCGCCGCCGGGGAAGGAGGTGCCCGACGGCCAGTCCGCCCCTATCAGCAGCACCATGCTGCTGCTGGTGCCCTGCTTCAGCGCGGAGGCCTTCAGGCCCAGGGTCTTGGCGACCGCCTGCGCCTCGGCGGCCTTGCCCGCCGGGTAGCTGAGGCTCGTCGTCGCGGCGGAGGAGCCGCTCAGCGCGGTGGTGCGCTGGCTGTAGCCGGCGCTGATCAGGGCCTGCGAGACGGAGCCCGCCCGGCCGGAGATGCCGGTGCCGTTCTCGACCTTGACGGCGATGTCGGCCGGGTTCACCGGGGCCGCTGTCGGGGCGGCCGAGGCCGAGGTGGCGCTGCCGCCCTTCGCCTTGCTGGTGATCACGCTCAGCGACTGGTCATTGGCGATCGAGTCGAAGAGCGACTGGGCGCCGGGGGCTATGACCACGCGCGAGTTGTTGGTCGGCGAGGGCTGGGTCTGCATCGTCACGAAGGTGATGTTGCTGATCGAGAACTTGTTCAGCTCCGAGGCCAGTCCCAGCAGCTTGTCGATGCTGCCGAGCCCGGTGTCCACGGTGAGCGCCTTGGTCGCGGCGTTGGCCAGGCTCCACAGCGCGGCGGGGTCGGTCAGCGTGCCGGAGCTCTTCACCTTCTTCAGGATCTGCGACATGAAGAGGTGCTGCGCGTAGGTGCGGCCCAGGTCGCTGCCGTCGCCGAAGCCGTGCCGGGTGCGGACGAACTCGAGGGCGGAGACGCCCTTGAGGGTGTGCGTGCCGGCCGAGAGCTTGAGGTGCGAGTAGGGGTCGTAGACGTTCTTGTTGACGCAGACCGACACGCCGCCGATCGCGTCCGACATGTTCACGACGCCGTTGAAGGTGACCTTCATGAAGTGGTCGATATGGATGCCGGTGAGCTGCTGGACTGCCGCCACGCTGCAGCCGGGACCCCAGTTCAGGGCGCTGTTGATCATGTCCGTGTGTTCCGGCTGGGTGGCCGCGTCCGCAGTGGTCTTGCACTGCGGGATCGTCGTCTCCAGGTCGCGCGGGACGCTCATCACCGTCGCGTTGGAGCGGTCCGCGGAGACGTGCAGCACCATCTCGACGTCGGCGCGCGCGCCGGGGCTGCCGCAGTCGCCGCCGAGGTTGCAGTCGGCAGCGGTCTTCCGCTCGTCCGAACCGATCAGCAGGATGTTGATCGGGCTGCGCCCGAAGGCGTCGACCTTCTCCGCGCCGGCGCTGCCCTTGCCGGAGTAGAGGTCGGACGAGGAGATGTTGCCGTTCAGCGTGGACCACGCGTACCAGGCGCCACCGCCGATGACCACGGTCAGTGAGAGGCCGATGATGCCCGCGACCTTCAGGCCCTTGTGGTTCTTCTTCCGGCTCCTGCGGGCGGCCGCCCGCCCGCCGGGAACGGCGTCTTTCGCGGAGGACGCGGTCGAGCCCCGACGTCGGCCCTGGCCTGCGGCACGATTCTCGGTCACTGTCCCATCCTCTGCAGCGGCGGTCCCGGCACTCGGCTGCGCAATGTAGCAAGCCTCGGTGTGGGGTCCCTGAGAGACCGGTGTCGGTCCCTGTCTTCCGGGGTATTAGGGGCCGACTCTGCCACAGGAGCGGATGCGAACGGAACGGCGGGGGTCACAAGTGCGCTGTTTGTAACGAAGCCCGAACATGCGCGCATTGACGCTCGCGGCGCCCCCACAGGAAGATGAGGGGTCGTTATCAAGCCGGTACTGAGGCCCGAAGGGCGCAACGCACTCGTGATTGTGATCGACGCCGTCACCAAGCGGTATCCCGATGGGACCACCGCGGTCGACCGGCTGACGCTGGAGATACCCGACCGATCGATCACGGTGCTGGTGGGACCGTCCGGGTGTGGCAAGACGACCACGCTGCGGATGATCAACCGCATGATCGAGCCGAGCGGTGGCCGGATCCTGCTGGACGGCCAGGACATACGCGAACGCCCGGTCAACGCGCTGCGCCGCTCCATGGGCTATGTGATCCAGAACGCGGGCCTCTTCCCGCACCGGACCATCATCGAGAACATCGCCACCGTCCCCCGCCTGATCGGCTGGGACCGCGCCCGCTCGCGGAAGCGGGCGACGGAGCTGATGGAGCGGGTCGGCCTCGACCCCGCCCTCGCCAAGCGCTACCCGTACCAGCTGTCCGGCGGCCAGCAGCAGCGCGTCGGCGTCGCCCGCGCCCTGGCCGCGGACCCGCCGGTGCTGCTGATGGACGAGCCCTTCTCCGCCGTCGACCCGATCGTGCGCAAGGGCCTGCAGGACGAACTCCTGCGGATCCAGGCGGATCTCGGCAAGACGATCGTCTTCGTCACCCACGACATCGACGAGGCCATCAAACTCGGTGACCATGTCGCGGTGCTGCGCAAGGGCGGTCACCTGGCCCAGTTCGCGCCGCCACCCGAGCTGCTCTCCGCGCCGGCGGACGCGTTCGTCGAGGACTTCCTCGGCGCGGACCGGGGCATCCGGCACCTGTCCTTCTTCACCTCGGCCGGTCTTGAGCTCACCGCCGAGCCGATCGTCGCCGAGGACAGCACGGCCGAGCAGATCCGGGCCCACAGCATTCCGCAGACCCCTTACGTGCTGATCGCCGACAAGGAGGGCCGCCCGCTCGGCTGGGCCCACGCGGCGGACCGCGCGGACGGCGTCCGCCACGAGCTGCTGCCCCACGGCCACGCCTTCACCCTCGGCCGCGACTCGCTGCGCGCCGCGCTGGACTCGGCGGTCCTCTCGCCGACCGGCTGGGCCGTCGCCGTCGACGCCGAGGGCCGCGCGATCGGCGTGGCCGCGCAGGAGACCATCGCCTCCGCGATCCGGAGCGCGCACGCCGAGCGCGGCAGCGTTGCCGGCGGGACCGGCGGGACCGGCGGGACCGGCGACGGGCTCGAGCGGGGCGTCCTGGCGTGAGCTTCTTCGACCGGTTCTTCCAGGTCCCGAGCGACCTGCAGAACAGCTGGTGGGGTCTGGTGGGCTGGCAGCTCCACCTCACCCTGCTCCCCGTCTTCTGGGGCCTGCTGCTGGCGCTGCCGCTCGGACTGCTCTGCGCGCGCTTCCGCTGGCTCTACCCGCCGGTGCTGGGCATGGCGACAGTCTTCTACGCGATTCCCTCGCTGGCCTTCTTCGTCTTCCTGATCGACGTCACCGGCGAGACCCCGATCACGGTCGAGATCCCGCTGACCATCTACACCCTGGTGGTGCTGGTCCCGGCGATCGTGGACGGGATGCGCTCGGTCGCCGAGGAGACCCGGGCCGCCGCGACTGCGATGGGCTTCGGCACGCTGCGCCGCTATCTCCAGGTGGAACTGCCGATCGCCGTCCCGGCGATCATCGCGGGCCTGCGGGTGGCCACGGTCTCCAGCATCAGCCTGGTCAGCATCGGCATGCTGATCGGCAACCAGGGCGCGCTGGGCAACCTGCTCTCCGACGCCATGAACTACCACCGCCCGCTGCTCGCCTGGGACGCGGTGCTCACCATCGCCGTCCTCGGCGTACTGCTGGACGCCCTGCTGGTGCTGGCCCGACGGCTGCTGACGCCCTGGGCGAGGAAGGCGACCACCACGTGAACCTGATCGGCTTCGCCCAGACCTTCTTCGACGACCCGACCCGCTGGTCCGGCGCCGACGGCGTACCGGCCCGGCTGGCCGAGCACGTGGAGTACTCGCTGCTGGCGCTCGCGATCGCGATGCTGATCGCCCTCCCGGTGGGCCTGCTCACCGGCCACACCGGCCGCGGCGGCAACGCGCTCGCCGCGCTGGCCACGGCTGCACGGGCGCTGCCGTCCTTCGGCCTGCTGGTGCTGCTGACCATCATGATGGGCCTCGGCCTCACCCCGGTGATGGTTCCGCTGGTGGCCCTGGCGGTCCCGCCGATCCTGGTGACGACGTACGAGGCGATGCGTGGCGTGGACCCCGCGCTGGTCGACGCTGCGCGCGGCATGGGACTCCCGTGGGCGCGCGTGCTCTGGCAGGTGGAACTGCCGGTGGCGCTCCCGCTGATCCTGAGCGGCATCCGCTCGGCCGCGGTGCAGATCGTCTCTACGGCGACGATCGCGGCGTACGTCTCCTTCGGCGGCCTGGGCCGCTACATCGTCGACGGTCTCTCGCAGGTCCGCTACGACAAGGTCGTCGGCGGCGCGGTCCTGGTGGCCGGCCTGGCGCTGGCGACGCTGGGCGTCTTCTGGATCCTGGGCAAGGCACTTGTCTCACCTGGAGTACGGCGCTCGCGCTAACAGGGGCGCGGGGAACTGCGCGAGTAACCACCCTGTGCGGATGGCCCTGTGCGTTGAGGACCATCCGCATGCCCGTGGCTTGTCGCGCAGTTCCCCGCGCCCCTGGTGGTGCAACTGGCCCTCTGTCGTGACCTGTCGCGCCCACGCGCCGGAGGCGCGCATCAGTTGTAACTGGACCGTCTGCCTAGCGTTCCGCGCGTTCCAGGGCGAGCTCCAGAACCACAAGCAACGCGTCCCGCACGCTGCCGCGTTCGCGCGCGTCGAAGAGGACGAGGGGGACCGCGTCGGGGATGTCCAGCGCCCAGCGGACCTCGTCCAGGTCGTGGTCGAGGTTGCCGTCGAAGACGTTGATGCCCACCGCGAAGGGCAGGCCCTTGTTCTCGAAGTAGTCCACCGCCGCGAAGCAGTCGTCCAGTCGGCGGGTGTCCACGATCACCAGCCCACCCAGCGCGCCCGCCACCAGGTCGTCCCACATGAATCCGAAGCGGTCCTGCCCCGGCGTGCCGAACAGATACAACTTCAGCGTCGGGTCCAGCGTGATGCAGCCGAAGTCCATCGCCACCGTCGTGGTGGTCTTGTGCGGAGTGTGCGTCAGGTCGTCGACGCCGGCCGCGACCTCCGTGATGGAGGCCTCCGTCGTCAGCGGTTCGATCTCCGATATCGATGCCACGGTCGTGGTCTTACCCACGCCGAAGCCGCCCGCGATCACCATTTTGACCGGCAGCGGCGGGCGGCCCGAGCCGGACGTGGAGGAGTTAGGCAGGGCGGTTGTTGTCACGCGTGAGGCCTCGTGAGTCGGGGACGGCGCGCAGCCCCTCGATCACCCGGCGCAGGACGGAGAGATCGTGGGCGGTGCCGGCCTGGGGTGCGTGGACGGTCAGTTGGCGCGCGGAGCGCAGATCGCCTGCGACCACGCGCACCACGTTCAGGTGCAGGTGGAGTCGCGCAGCGAGCTCCGCGAGCGACAGCGGTGCGCGGCAGGCCGCGACGATGTCGTGCTGTTCGAAGGTGAGCGTCGGCAGCGCGGTGAGGCCGTCGTTGGTGGCCACGACCTGCGTCTCCAGCGGGAGCTTCGCGTCGTCGCTGACGCGTCCCGCGGTGACCAGGAAGGGCCGCACGGCCAGGCTGCGTCGCTGCGGCTCGGGGGCCTGGCCGATCGCGCCGGGCTTCACCGGCTTCGCCGGTTCGTCGTCGTCCGCCATGACGTAGGGCCGCAACGGGCGGACCACCGCGTCACCGCGTCCGGCGACGCTCACGCCCCGACGCCGTTCTTCAACTCCATGATCAGCTGGGGACTCAGCGCGGCGCCGGCCCGGTTGGCGAAGAGCGTCATCTCGTAGGCGATGTTGCCGAGCTTGGCCTCCTTGGAGGCCACCACCCCGAGCACGCAGCCGTTGCCGATCGAGGAGACCAGCAGGTGGCCGCCCTCCAGGTCGATGATGACCTTGTTCAGGCCGCCCAGGCCGTAGTTGCCCGAGGCCCCCGCCGCCAGGCTGGTGATGCCGGAGACGATCGCCGCCAGCCGCTCGGAGTCGGCGTGGTCGCGCAGCCGGGAGACGGCGATCAGGAGGCCGTCGGAGGAGACCGCGATGGCGTCGACCACGCCGGCGGTATCGGTGGCGAAGCGGCCCAGCAGCCAGGTGAAGTCCGCCGCGGCGCTCTGCAGGTCCTGCACGGTGGGCTCGGTGGTCACTGTCCCACTCCTTCCGTCTTCTTGGGGTTACCGGTGGTGCCGGTGGGGCTGTGTGTGCTGTCGCGCTCGGCGCGGTTCACGGCGTCCTCGAACTCCTCCAGCTCGGACCGGACTTCCTCCGGGTCGGCCGGTCTGGCAGCGATCCGGTCGCCGATGCCCTGGTCTTCGCGCAGGGTCGCCCCGCGCACCCGTCGTCGCAGCGGTCCGCGCGTCTCCTCGTCGCGGTCGTCCCCCCGCGACGGGGAGGGCTCGGCCGGCGCCGCCGCCGCCGGCTTGCGCAGCGGGAGGCCCGCCGAAGAGGTCGCCGAACCTTGTGTGGCGGACGGGAGTTCACGCGGAGCGCGGCTGCGGGGGAGGGCCGGGGTGGCAGGCTCGGCCGGGCGGGCGTGCCGGGCTTCGGGCTCGCGGCGCGGGGCGAACAGGTCGGCGCTGGGTTCCAGGTCCGGCTCGCGCCAGCCGCCGCGGTCGACGCCCGCCTCGCGCGTCGGCAGCGCGACGGCGGCCGCTGCGGCCGCCACCACCGCAGCCGCGGGCGCGGACGCCGAGGCGGGCAGCACCGACGTGGGCAACACCGACGCGGGCGCTTCCGTGTCGGCGAGCGAACCCGTCGGGGACCAGGTGCGGCCGGCCCGGGGCGTGGTCGGGGTGACCAGGTCCGTCGGGACCGCCACCCTGCTGGTCACGCCGCCGCCGGGGGTGCGGGCCAGGGTGACCTGGACGCCCCAGCGGCGGGCGAGCGCGCCGACGACGAAGAGGCCGAGCACCCGGGTCGGCGCCAGGTCCAGCCGCTCGCGGCGGACCAGTCGCGCGTTCTCCTCGGCCAGCCGCTCCGAGCTCATGCCCAGACCGTGGTCGACGATCTCCAGGACCGCCTGCCCGCCCTGCTCGCGAATCGTCACCGCGACCTCGCTGTGCGCGGGCGAGAAGGAGACCGCGTTCTCCAGCAGCTCCGCAAGCATCAGCACCAGGTCGCCGACGACGTCCGGCGAGACCGTCGCGTCGGCCTCCGCCGCGAGGCGGACCCGCTCGAAGCCCTCGATCTGCCCGAGCGCCGCGCGCACGACATGTGTCAGCTCGGCCGGACGGCCGTCCAGTTCGGTGTCCCTGATGCCGGCCAGCAGCATCAGCGAGTCCGCGTTGCGTTGCAGGCGCACCGCGATGTGGTCGATCCGGTAGAGCTGGTCCAACAGCTCGGGGTCGGTCTCGCCGCGCTCGACGGAGTCGATCAGCGTCAGCTGGCGGCCGGTCAGGTTGGCGACGCGGCGGCCGACGTTGCCGAACATCTCGGCGATGTTCCGCCGGCTCTGCACCTGCCGTTCCAGCAGCGCGCCCGCGGTCTGCTGGACCTGGTTGAACGCCTTGGCGAGCTCGCCGATCTCGTCCTCCGCCAGGATCGGCAGGTCCTCCAGGTTCGGAGTGCTGTCCGCGCCCTCGGCCGAGTCCTCGTCCGCGACCCGGGCCAGCTCCTGCGCGGAGAGCTCGGAGACCCGGCGGGCCGCCTCGGTCACGCGCTGGAGCGGGCCGAGGATCGAGCGGCGGATCAGCGCCAGCAGCGCGACCCAGCCGAAGAAGATCAGCGCTGCCAGTCCCAGCAGCAGCGAGGCCTGCCACCAGGCCTGCACCGAGGCGGCGTGCGCCTCGGCGGCGATCTCCGGGATCAGCTGGCGGGTGATCGCCAGTCGCTGCTGCGACTCGGCCACGACGTCGGGCTGCAGGTTCTGCGCCCGCTGCCACCCCTCCGCCTTGCTCAGCTTCCTGGTGTCGCCCATGCCGCTGGCCTGCAGCAGGAGTTCGGCGTGCGCGGCGTCGAGGGCCGTCTCGTGGACGTTGAAGTCGATGTTGCCGACCAGCTTCGCGCGCGGCGCGTTGTTCGCGATCTGCTGGAAGCGCGCGAGCTGGAACTGGTAGAGCCGGAAAGCGCCCTCGGTCGCGCTGAACTGCGAGAGCGCGTCCACGTTGCCGGTCTGGGCGGAGAGCAGCGCCGTCTCGAACTGGGCGTGCGCCGCGTTCACCCAGAGCAGCGCCTCCAGCTCGTCGGCCAGCCGTGCGGTGGTCTGGTCCTGCTGCGGCGCGGTCAGGTGGAGTCCGTTGAGCAGCGCCTCGGTCAGCGGGTTGTAGGCCGTGTCGATGTTGTCGGTCGGCAGCTTTCCGTCCGCGACGGCGGTGCGCGGGGTGTCGAGCGCGGCGCTCATCCCGTCCAGGACGGCGGCGATGTCCACCGGAAGGCTCGACCCGAAGGTCGAGCGGACCTTGTCGGCCTGATGGTCGGTCGCCCGCTGGGCGGCCAGGTAGTCGGTGAGGATCCGGTCCTTGTCGCGCGGCGACTCCGAATAGCTCTCGAAGTAGAGGATCGCCTGGCCCTGCTCCTGTTGCAGGTCGTCGACGAGCTCCGCGACGCTCCCGCTCGCGCCGAGCAGGGCGGCCTCGTGCGCGGCGGACTGCGCCTGGCTGACCTGGCCGTTCACGTAGACGGCGAAGAGCACCGAGATCATGGCGAGCGGGACCGCGATCAGCACATTGAGTTTGCGCCGGAACGGCAGTCGGGCCAGACGGCGTCCGAGCCGGTCGGCCAAGGTGTCCAGGGAGGACAAGAGGAACTCCTACTGCCCCTGCGAGCCTACGTGTTGACGATTGCTCTTTCGATCAGGTCGAACCTGAGCCCGCCCCCCGAACCCGTGACCGCGGCGAGACTACCGGTTCCCCGGCCGGTTTGTCAGAGTCGCCTGTGAACTTTGCGCTACAAAGCCCGGGTTGGGCTTCCTGTTTCGGCCACCGGAGGACCACTATCGGTCGGTCGCGGGGGTGGATCGTGACCAGAAGGGCGTTGACTCGCCTCTTCACCAATGGTTTTGATCATCCGTGAGACAGAACAGCGAAACCGATCGTCGCGTCAGCGAACGCTTCCAAGATGCCGGAATGGAACAGTGACCTCCTCTTTCACCTCCTCCTCCAGTCGCACCCGTATAGCGGCCGTGCTTGTCGCCTCCGCAGCTGCTGTGAGCCTCTCCGCGTGCGGTTCGTCCAGCTCCAACAACAGCAACCCGCTGGTGGCCCCGACCACTCCCGTGGCGGGTGGCACCATCACCATCGGCAGCAACAACTTCGCCGAGAGCACGATCCTGGCCGACATCTACGGCGAGGCGCTGAAGGCCAAGGGCTTCACCGTGAAGTACCACGCCAACATCGGCAGCCGCGAGATCTCCTACGGCCTGATGAAGAGCGGCCAGATCACCCTGATGCCGGAGTACAACGGCTCGCTGCTCTCCTACCTGGACCCGAAGGCGGCCGCGGCCAGCGTCGCCGACACCGACGCCCAGACCTCCGCCAAGCTCGCCCCGAACCTTCAGCTGCTGACGCCGTCGGCGGCGGAGGACAAGGACTCGCTGACCGTCGACGCGCCGACGGCGAAGAAGTACAGCCTGACCGCCACCTCGACGATCAGCTCGCTGTCGAAGATCGCGAGCAGCCTGACCATCGGTGGCGCGCCGGAGTTCCAGACCCGTGAGCAGGGCATCGTCGGCCTGAAGAGCAAGTACAACCTGACCTTCAAGGGCTTCAAGGCCCTGGACGCCGGCGGCGCGCTCTCCGAGGCGGCGCTGAAGAACGGTGACGTCCAGGTCGCGGACATCTTCACCACGGACTCGTCGATCAAGAAGAACGGCTGGGTGACCCTGGTCGACGACAAGGGCCTCTTCGGCTTCCAGAACGTGCTGCCGCTGGCCGCCAAGACGCTGCCCAGCGGCGCGGGGGACGCGCTGAACGCGGTCTCGGCGAAGCTCACCACCGCGGCGCTGATGGACCTGGACGCCCAGGTCGGCGCGAGCGGCGCCGACCCGCTGGCGGTGGCGGACGCCTGGCTGAAGGCCAACGGCCTGTCTTCCTGAGCGGCGAAAAAGGCGAAAAAGGGGCGTGGGGAGTCGGAAGACTCCCCACGCCCCTTGCCGCTTGTCGGGCTACTCGTCGAGGCCGTCGGTGCGTCCCTGCGCGTCCGGCTGGTCCTCCTCCACCCGGCGCAGCATGCGGTCCAGCGCGGCGGCCAGTTCCGTCCGCTCCTCGGGGGCGGCGTCCTGCAGCAGGCTCTCCTCGAAGACGGCCGCCATCCGCATGGACTCCAGCCACTTCTCCCTGCCGAGCTCGGTGAGCTCGATGTTCACGCGCACCCGGTTGCTCTCGTCCCGGCTGCGGGTCACCAGCCCGGCCGCGGCCATCCGGTCGACCCGGTGTGTCATCGCCGCCGGGGTCAGCCCGATCCGCTTGGCCAGCTCGCCGGGGCCCAGCCGGTAGGGCTCGCCCGCGACGATCAGGGCCTTGAGCACCTCCCAGTCGGGGGAGGAGATGCCGAGGTCGTTGAGGTGTCGCCCGTAGGCGACGGACATCCGCCGCGACAGGCGGCTGAGCGTCGAGACGATCGTCTCGACCTGCGGATCCACGTTCGGGAACTCGCGCTGGTACACCGCGACCTGCTCGCTGATCGCGAGTTCTTGCGGCGGCTCCTGGGACGGGTCGGTCATGGGCCCAGTGTCTCATGCTCAAGGCTTGCGGGATTAAAAGTTTCCCACCGAAGACTTTAATAGTGTACTCTTTCGTTCGATACGAAGAGCAGACAGCCGCAGAGGGCTGGAGAAGGAGAGAAGGGCGGTGCGCGAGATGACGACGACTGGGGAGCTGACGATGCGGGGGGCGCTGCGCCGCGTCCAGGTGGGCAACGCGCTGAGCGCCTTCGGCAGCGGGTTCACGCTGCCGTACATGTTCGTGTACGTGGAGCAGGTGCGCGGGCTCGGCTCGATGACCGCCTGGCTGGTCTTCACGCTGTTCGCCGCCGCGGCGCTCGCCGTGCTGCCGGTCGGCGGCCGGGGCATCGACCGCTACGGACCGCGCCCGGTGCTGGTCGCGGGCGCTGTGCTGACGGCGCTGGGCGCGCTCTCCTTCGGGCTGGCGACGACGGAGTGGACGATCCTGCTGGCCGCCTTCCTCTTCGGGGCCGGCGTGACCACCTGCCAGCCGGCGCTGGCGACGATGGTGGTGCGCTGCTCCACCAGGGCGACCAGGGCGCATGCCTTCGCGCTGCAGTTCACGCTGGTCAACCTGGGCATGGGCATCGGCGCGATGATCGGCGGCCAGATCGTCGACGTCTCGCGTCCGGGCAGCCTGACACTGCTGTTCGGCATCGAGGCCGTGATGTTCCTGGTGCTGGCGGCGGTGACCGGCTCGGTGAAGCTGCCCGCGCAGGTCGCCGTGGTGGCCGAGGCTTCGCACGCGGCGGCTGCGAAGGGGCGTTCGGACTTCCGCACGCTGCTGGGCGACCGCGCGATGGTCAAGCTCTGCGTGCTGGCCGGGCTGATCTTCTTCGCCTGCTACGGACAGTTCGAGAGCGGCGTCGCCGCCTACGCGACGAGCACCGTCGGGATCTCCCCGTCCGCGCTGGGCCTCGGCCTCGGGGCGAACACCTTCGCCATCGTCGTGCTGCAGATGTTCGTCGTCCGAATGACCTCGCGTCGCCGCCGGACCACCGCGATCGCGGCGACCGGCCTGGTCTGGCTGGCCGCGTGGATCTTCGCGGGTGTCGCGGGCCTCTTCCACGGCGGCTCGGGCATGGCCGTGGGCTCGATGATGATGACCTACGTCCTCTTCGGCGCGGGTGAGGCGCTGCTCGCGCCGACCCTGGGCCCGATCGTCGCCGACCTGGCCCCGGCCCGGCTGCTCGGCACCTACAACGCCGCGTTCGCGCTGGTGAAGCAGGTCGCCATCGCGCTCGGCCCGGCGGTGGGCGTGCTGCTGGTCGGCGCGGGCCTCTCGACGGTCTACCTGCTCGCGCTCGGCCTCTGCTGCGTGGCCGTGACGGCGGCGGCGTGGCGCCTGCGCGGCGTCCTCCCGACGGCGGCGGACAACGCCGTCCCGACCCGGTCGACGGTCGTGGCCGGCTCGGCCCCGCGCGTGACGGAGCTGACCGCAGCGGCGTGAACTCCCTGACCCGAAGGGGCGCTTCGGCGCCCCTTTCGGCGCTGCCCGCGGCTTCGGAAGACGGGCGGGAGATGGTCGGTGAACTTCGTGCGACCGGTGTATGAACAGCCGTCACATCGCCTATGGGCGTCTACACGCTTGTAGTACTTTCGGGCTCGTCCTCGTCCCTCCCAGCAGCCCAAGGTCGTCGATGTCGTCCGTGCTCACCTATCCCGAAGCGATCGGCGTCGGCCTGATCCAGGGCGTCACCGAGCTGTTCCCGGTCTCCAGCCTGGGCCACAGCATCCTGCTCCCGGCCCTGCTGGGCGCCCCCTACAAGGACGACCTCAACGTCGCCGCTGCGGAGTCCCCCTACCTGAGCGTGCTCATCGCCCTGCACCTGGCGACTGCCGCCGCGCTGGTCGTCTACTTCTGGCGGGACTGGGCCCGCGTGCTGCAGGGGCTGTTCAGCTCCGTGCGCGAGCGGCGGATCGAGACTGCGAACCAGAAGCTGGCCTGGCTGCTGATCGTCGCGACGATCCCGGTGGGCGTCGCGGGCATCGCGCTGGACAAGCTCTTCCGCGAGCACCTGGGCAAGCCGGTGCCGGCGGCGATCTTCCTGACGCTCAACGGCGTCGTCCTCTTCGTCGCCGAGCGCCTCAAGCGCGGCGGCACGGGCCGCCGCCGCGCGAACGACGCGGCGACGATGCCGGGTGACGAGCACCTGCACCCCGACGTGCTGTCGGACCGCCGCATCGTGAAGCTGGGCTGGGGCAGCGCGCTGGTGATCGGTGCGGCGCAGATCCTCGCCCTGCTGCCCGGCATCAGCCGTTCCGGCGTGACGATGAGCGCGGGCATCTTCAAGGGCCTCCGCCACGAGGACTCGGCCCGCTTCGCCTTCCTCCTGGCCACCCCGGCGATCGGCGGCGCGGCGATCCTGAAGCTGCCGTCCCTGGCGGGCGCGCAGGGCCACGGCATTCACGGCCAGATCCTGGCCGGCGGGGTGGCGGCGTTCGTGGCGGGCTACATCGCGGTGCGGTTCCTGACGAAGTACTTCGAGACGAGGACGCTGACCCCCTTCGCGATCTACTGCTTCGTCGCGGGCCTCGGGAGCCTGGCCTATCTGAGCTTGGGGTAGTTGCACTATCAGGGGCGCGGGGCTCTGCTTGATCAACTGCGCGCGAGAGCAACCACCCTGTGCGGATGGCACTGATCGTTCGGGGACTCACCTGCGTGGGTGGCTTGTCGCGCAGTTCCTCGCGCTCCTGGCGAGTTGCAACAGGCGGCGCGTCGAAACGGGCTCCCCTCCGTTGCGGGTGTTGCACTGGGTTACGTGCGATCACTGCTGCGTGCGTTGCTCCTGGGGCTGCTGCCGATCTGCCTGCTGGCAGCCTGCGTGCAGGTGAACGGGCGGGCCGGTGGGCTCGCTCCGCACTACGCGCGGCCCTTCGTCGCGCTGCCCAGCGTCACGCCCGCGCCCGTGCCCACCGGATACGACCCGCGCGCCGACGCGCCCGCCGCCGTCGCCGCCGCGCAGGCCGCGTCCCGCAAGGACGGACGTCCCGTGCTGGTCGAGTTCGGCGCGGACTGGTGTACCGACTGCCAGGTGCTCGCGCAGCGGTCCGTGACGCCAGGGGCCTGGCTCGTGCTCGCCAGGAACTACCACCTGGTCACCGTCGACGTCGGCCACTACGACCGCAACAGCGCCCTCGCCGCCCGCTGGATCGATCTGAAGCGCAGCGGGATCCCCGCACTCGTCGTGCTGGAGCCCGACGGCCGCGTTCGGGCGACCACGCAGGACGGCAGCTTCGCGAACGCGCGCGCACTCTCCGCCGATGCGATTACAAGCCGACTTGTCGACTGGCTCTATCCCGCTTCCCGATCATGACCGATTCCACTCGAAGTCATGAATCTTCCCAGTTCAGCGAGGTATTCCGCACACGCACCTGATGTGATGCCGCCATCTGCACACGAGGCGACCAAGGCGGTGTCCGATGAATCTTCTCGCGACCCTGGCCGCCGCCGTTCAACGGCGGCTGCTCTGGATCATGCTGCTTGCCTACGTCCTCGCCGCAGGCTGGCCCGAGCCGGGCCAGGCCCTGCGCGCGGTGACGCTCGCGCACCTCGCCGGGGCGGCCTTCCCGCTCCAGGCGGGCCTGCTCGCCCTGATGGTGTTCAACGCCGGCCTGACCGCCAAGGCCGACGCCCTGCCGGCGCTGCTGCGGCACCCCCGCGCCCTGCTGGTCGGGATCGCCTCCAACGCCCTGCTGCCGACGCTGCTGCTCGGCGTCGGCGCCCTCGCCGCCGAGGGCTGGCACAACGTCCACGAGGCGCAGAGCCTGCTCGTCGGCCTCGCGCTGGTCGGCGCCATGCCCGTCGCCGCCGGGGCCACGGTCTTCGCCCAGGGCAGCGAGGGCAATGCGACGCTGACGCTGGGCCTGGTCGTCGGCAGCACGCTGCTCTCTCCGCTCACGATCCCGCTCGGGCTGCATCTGGGCGGGTTCCTGGCCTCCGGCCCGTACGCGGCGGATCTGCACGCGGTCGCGGAGCACGCCTGCAGCGTCTTCGCGGTGCTGGCCGTCGTGCTGCCCTGCGCGGCGGGCCTGCTGACGGGGCGGCTGCTCGGTGCCCGGCTTCAGTCGGCGCTGCCACTGGTCAAGGTGGTCAACCTGGTGGTGGTGGTCCTGCTCAGCTACACCAACGCCTGCGGCGCGCTGCGACAGGTCGTCGAGCGGCCCGATCCGGACTTCCTGGTGCTGGTGGTCGCTGCGGCGGCGGCGATGTGTGGTGGTTCGTTCCTCAGCGGGTGGGTGATGGCCGGTCGGCTCGGCGTCGCCCGCGAGGACGCGATCGCGCTGACCTACGCGTCCGGGATGAACAACAGCAGCGCCGGCGCGGTCGTCGCGGCCACGCGACTGCCGGGCAACCCTGCCGTTCTGCTGCCGATCCTGGCCTACAGCCTGCTCCAGAAGGTGCTGGCGTCCTCGGTGGGTGTGCTGGTCAGGAAGGTGCCGTTCGATGACGAAGCTTCAGCCCTGGCCGCTGCCGCATCAACTGCCCCTAAGGAACCACTTGGATTCAGACGGCTTTAGTATTAACTTTCCATAACAGTACGCGCGGCTTCTGTCGTTCGACCGACGGACGACGTCGCGCGGATCGCCTAATCCTCACGGAACCGGGGACCCACGTACCTGGGGTGCATCGGCCTCGCGGCCGTAGGAGACCTCCCTCTCCGAACCCGTCAGCTAACCCGGTCGGCGAAGGGACGGAAAGGAGCACGCCAGTCATGGCGTCATACCCGGTCGAGACCGTCGCCCAGCCGGCTGCAGTTCAGACACTGGGGGGCCAGCACCCGATGACCGCCCTGCCCCGGCAGCGCGGCGCGGCGCTGGGCCTGGCGGCGATGGCCGTCGGTGCGACCAGCGTGATCGGCCTCGCGGGCCCGGCGGTCGCGGCCGACCGCCCCGAACACAGCGGTCCCTCCGGCTCCCTCCTGGTCGACGAGCAGGCCTCGTCGTTCGCCCCGGTCGCCGACGCGGGCACGGCCCTGGCCGACCGCATCCGCGCGCAGGCGACGCACCAGCGCGCCGACGCCGAGTCGACGGCCCGCCGCGAGGCCGCGACGGCGGCAGCGGCGAAGGCCGCGGCGGTCGAGCGGGTCCGCGCGGCGGAGAGCCTGGTCCTGCCGGTCGCCGGCGCGAGCACGACCGCGGGCTACGGCCAGTCCGGCTCCTACTGGTCCCACCTGCACACCGGCCTCGACTTCGCGGCTCCGGCGGGCACGCCGGTCCGCGCCGTGGGCGCGGGCGTCGTCACCTCGGCGGGCTGGGCGGGCTCCTACGGCTACCGCGTCATCGAGACGCTGCCGGACGGCACGGAGATCTGGTACTGCCATCTCTCCGCGATCGCGGTGGGCGCGGGTTCCGTGACCGGCGGCCAGCCCATCGGCCGCGTGGGCTCCACCGGCAACTCCACCGGCCCCCACCTCCACCTCGAGGTCCGCCCGTCCGGTGGCGACCCGGTCGACCCCACCGACTGGCTCACCGCCCACGGCCTGGAGCTTTAGGCAATTGCGATAGTGGCAGGACGCTAGGGGCGCGAGGAACTGCGCGACAAGCCACCGGCGTGCGGATGGTCCCCAACGCGCAGGGCCATCCGCACAGGGTGGTTGCTCGCGCAGTTCCCCGCGCCCCTGATGGTGCAACTACTTGCGGTCGGCGACAGTCCAGGAGGCAAGCGCCACTCCCGTGGCCACCGTCAGGACCGAGGGCCAGGCGCGGATCCTCTTCGCCAGAGGGTGCGAGCCCGCGAACGCGGCCACGTAGAGCCCGCTCAACGCAGCCGCCGCCTTCGGCCCAGCCGTGCCGCGCCACTGACGCGCCGCAAGCCCACCCGCCAGGGCAAGCGCCACGCCGCCCAGCTCCCTGCGCTTCGTCGCTCGCGCGATGGCGAACCCGCCGATCAATCCCGACGCGGCAACCAGCGAAGAGGGGACCTGAGCCGTTGAACTGAACCTCCGTCAATCAATTTGTGCGCGTGTTGTGAAGATGCAGGCCGATATATCCGATATAAACCCGGCCCGTGCCCGAACAATCGTCGTGATAGTGAAGCCGTGGCGCCGTCCCGCCCCCGCCTATCCGCAGGTGCGCGCCCATGAAGACGCGGCCCGAGGGGTCCACCTCCGTCGGCACCGGAAGCAGGCGTTCCCGCTTCCACTTCGCGTTGGTGCTCACCGTCCGCGACTCGCCGCGGATGACCTTGCGCGGTGGGAACGGGTGGCAGTCAGGGGGCGTGTTCTCGCACCAGCTGCGGAAGTCGCCGCCCGACGCGCCCGCCTTCGCCGCCTCCGCGTAGTCCGACAGGGCCAGCAGCGCATCCCAGGTCATCCGGACCCAGGTGGGGTGGTCGGTCTGTTCGTCCAGCTCCTTGGTCAGCCGGGCGTCGCCGGTGAACTCCAGCAGCGGGAACTCGCCCAGCCGGTCCAGCAGCTCCGCGAACGTCCCTGGCTCCGCGTCCTGCGGACGCGCCGGCCGGCCGTGGAGTGAGCGCAGCTCCGTCCGGACCGCACGCAGCTCGCTGTACTGCTCGTCGTACTCCGCCGCCAGCTGCGACTCGCGCTCCTCCGCGGCGCGGAGCCAGCGGCGGACCTCCTGCAGTTCCTCGGCGCGGGCACGCTGCTCGTGCGCCTCTTCCTCCTCGTGGTCGACCAGCAGGCCGCCCGGCAGGATCGCGTCCGCCTCCGGCAGGCCCTCGGGCCGGAGCAGCGGAAGCCCGACCAGTTGGTCCGGCAACGGCGTCTGCACAGCCAGCCGACGCGGCAGCCAGGCCAGCAGACCGGAGGCCCGCCGCAGGTTCTCCTCGATCGTGGAGCGCGACATCACCCGGTGCCGGGCCGCCTCCGGCGCCCACGCCGGGTCGAGCCCGGGGAGGTAGGTGCGGACCGCGCCACCGTAGACCCGGTGGTGTTCCAGTGCCGCGTTGAAGCTGCGCTCCGCGCCGGGCGCGAGCGCGTAGAGGACGGCGAGGCCGCTGCAGCTGCGCAGCAGCGGATCGACGGTGTCGTTGAGCCAGTCGTCGAAGTCGGTATGGAGGGGGGTGCTCGCCACCACGATGGGCAGGCGGCGGTCCGGGTCGCAGAGCTCGTCCAGGATCTCGTCCACGTCCTGGCGCTCGATGACGCTCGGCAGCCCGTGCACGCGGGCGGCGCCCGGCTGCTCGCCCTCGACCGCGTCCAGCACGTCCAGCAGCCCGCGCGCGAGCGCGGGGACGGGGGCCTTCGCGGGCTCCTCGCCGCGCACCGGCAGCTGCTCGGCGTCCAACTGCACCCAGGTGCGGCCGTCCCTGGCGGAGGCGACGGTCAGCGAGGTCTGCCAGATGCCCTGCACGGTGAACTCACGCAGCCGCCAGCGCGCCAGCCGCCCCTGCACGGCCTTGCCGCGCGCGACCTGGTCCAGCACGGCCTGCGGCCCGACTCTGCGGCGGCCGTTCCCGGTTCCTGGCTCGTCGTAGTGCAACGCCTTCAGCCACTGCCTGAGCTGCTGCTCGGCGAGGGCAACAGTCTCCTGGTGACCGTGCCCGCTGGTCACGGCCATCCGATAGATGCCATCGGTCACTGGCGCTGCCTCCTGACGCTGTATCGGCGTCGCCGCACGGCGGTGCGCGGATATGAAGGACAACGCGGCGGGACCGGTGGTTGGTTCCGGTACGGCCGAAGTCACTGCTCGGAACGGGGCGCTTCCGGTGCGTCCTGCTCGTTCTGGGGGTTCTGGGCGTCGTGGGCGGCCGGGCGGGTGGCCGGGTACTGGTACGGCTGCACGGGTTGGGCCTGTGGCGGCACCTGTGCCGGTGGCTGTTGCGGGTATCCGGCCTGCCGGTACGGGTACGGCTGCTGCTGCGGGAATCCGTACGGTGCCGGCTGCTGCTGCGGGTACCCGGTCTGCGGGTACGCCCCCTGTGGATACCCCGCCTGGGGATACCTGGCCTGCGGGTACGCCACGGGCCGCTGCGGGTACGCGTACGGCGGCGGGTACCCGGCGCCCGGCGGGCGGCCCCAGGCCGGGGCGATCGGCGGGTTCCTGCGGAACCACTCCTGCTCGCCCACGCGCGCGAAGACCGGCGCCACCACGTCCTTCCGCTCCCAGAGGTGGTGCAGCAGCTCCTGCTCCCGCACTGCGAAGTCCGGCACCGTCAGCCCACGTGCGACCCGCTCGCGCAGCAGCGCCAGCGAGGTCGCGAAGCCCTGGTACTCGCGCATCGCCTTGTCGCCGAGCGTCCCCTGCTGGAACTTCGAGAGTGCCCGCGCCTGCTTGCGCGTCCGCATGGACGAGAGCACCACGGGCACCGGACGGCTGATCCAGCCGGCCGTGACGTAGACCGCCAGCTGCTTGCCGACGACGGTGAGCTCGTTGCCGCGCGCCCAGACCATCAGCCAGACCATGAGCGCGAACACCGGGACCATGAAGAGGAAGTAGACGCCGAGGAAGCCCGCCGCGCCGAGCACCGGCGAACTGTTCCACGTCCCGTGCATCAGCATCGCGAAGATCCAGCCCGCCATCGGAGCGCCGATCCGCTGCCAGCGCTTGCGGCTGATGGCCGCGATGCCGAAGCCCACGGCCGTCATCGAGGTGAAGAGCGGGTGCGCGAACGGCGACATGACCTCGCGCATCACGAAGGTCACCACGGTCGTGGCGATGCCGGTGCCGCCGTCGCCGCTCGAATCCGTCACCGAGCGGCCTATGTAGAGGATGTTCTCGGTGAAGGCGAATCCGGTCGCGGTGAAGCCGGCGTAGACCGCGCCGTCGACGATGCCGGTGAAGTCGCGCCGTCGGAGGAAGAAGATCAGCAGGAGTGGGACCGCCTTGACCGACTCCTCGACCAGCGGTGCCACCAGGCTCGCGCCCAGTGTCTCCCCGCCGCCTATCTGGCGACCGATCAGAAAGTCCGTGGCCCAGGTGTTGGCCTCGATCGCGATCAGCGTCGCGGCGCAGGCGCCCCAGGCGAAGCAGAAGAGCAGCAGTTGCCACCGCTTGGGTTCGACCCGGTCCAGCCAGGAGTAGCCGCAGAGGATCAGTGGCACCGGGAGCACGGCCAGGCCGACGCCGACGAGGAAACCGGGGGTTCCCGTCTGGCTCCGGACCATGAACAGGATCGCGATCCCGCATCCGGTGAGCGCGAGGACCACGGCGACGATCCACAGCCAGCGGCGTTCCAGCAGGTTGCGCCGCACCTTGTACTTGAAGCTGGTGGGCGGCTTGAACGGCAGCGCGTCCACCCCGCCCGCCTGCGGCGCGGCGGGCAGGCCCTCGGGCAGCGGTTCAACCGGCGCGTAGGTCGGCGCGGACGAGGGCTCGGACTCGGGTATCGGACCGGCCGCGTCGACGGCCGAGGGCTCCTGCTGCGCGCTGCTCACCCCATGACCTTAGCGGGGCGGCCGACCAGCCGGTAAGGCCTTCTGCCCTGCTCGCACCCCCTGTTCGCCCCTGCTTGCGCCCCTGCTCCCACCGCTGCTGTCAGCGGCGGCGGAACAGCAGATCGTGTACCACGTGGCCCTTGTCCAGGCCCTGGCGCTCGAACTTGGTCACCGGACGCCAGTCGGGCCGAGGCGCGTAGTCGGCATGTAGGTTGGTCAGCTCGGGGGAGGCGGTCAGCACTTCCAGCATCTGCTCCGCGTAGGGCTCCCAGTCGGTCGCGCAGTGGACCGTCGCGCCCGCGCGCAGCCGGGACGCGGCCAGCTCGACGAACTCCGGCTGGATCAGCCGGCGCTTGTGGTGCCGGGCCTTGGGCCACGGGTCGGGGAAGAAGATGCGCAGCCCGGCCAGGCTCTCCGGGGCCAGCTGGTCGCGGAGCAGCACGACGGCGTCGCCCTCCGCGAGCCTGACGTTGTCGAGGCCGTCCGACTCGATCCTGCGCAGCAGGTTGCCGTGGCCGGGGGTGTGCACGTCGGCCGCGAGCACACAGCGCTCCGGCTCGGCGGCGGCCATCGTCGCGGTGGCGTCGCCCATCCCGAAGCCGATCTCCAGCACGACCTCCGCGTCGGTCCGCCCGAACCACGCGTCCAGGTCGATCGGCCGCTTGCCGTCGATGCGGACGCCCCACTCGTCCCAGGAGCGCGCCAGCGCGTGGTGCTGGGCGGTGCTCATCCGGCCCTTGCGCGGGTGGTAGCTGCGGATCCGCCGCTCGCTGTGGAGCTCGGGCGAGACGGGACTGCCGGGCCGCGGGGCGGCATCGGCGTCGACGGCAGGGGTCACGAGGGAGGTGGTCTGGCTGGTCACAATGCCGACCAGTCTACGGAACCCGCACAGCCGGCGGCGGGAGAGTGTCGGCGGCGTCCTTGCCGTTGTCCAGAACGCACCGGTCGCCCACCAGCGCGGCCCAGGTGTGGTCCTGGCCGAAGGGACCTCGTGGTAGCTGCGGGGAGTGCTCGCGCCGGCTGCAGCGCCGGTGCGCTGGTCGACGAGGCCCACGAAAGCGGAGTCGACGCCCGAGGTCGGCAGGTCGTCGACGGTGAGCACGCCGCGTGGGGTGGCGGCGAGCGAGAAGACGAGCAGCGTCTGGATGAACAGCGGGGTCCGCTCATGCACCGGCGAGCGCCGCCAGCGCGCGGGAGGCGATTTCGCGGCCGATCGGGAGGGAGGCCGTCGCGGCGGGGGAGGGGGCGTTGAGGACGTGAACCGTGCGGGGGCCCTGGGCGAAGGCGAAGTCGTCGACCAGCGAGCCCCGGCGGTCGACCGCCTGCGCGCGGACGCCGGCCGGGGCCGGGAGGAGGTCCTGGGCGGTGATCTCGGGGAGCAGGCGTTGCAGGTCGCGGACGAACGCGCGGGTGCTGAGGGAGCGGTGCAGTTCGACGGCCTCCGCGCGCCAGTGGCGGGCGGCCAGCGACCAGGTGCCGCGCCAGCTCGCGGTCTCGGCGAGGTCGCGCGGGCTCACCGTGCGCCAGTCGTAGCCCTCGCGGGCCAGCGCGGGCACCGCGTTCGGGCCGACGTGGACACCCCCGTACAGGTCCCGCGTCAGGTGCACGCCGAGGAAGGGGAACGCCGGGTCCGGCACCGGGTAGACCAGCCCGCGGACCAGGGATGCCGCCTCGGGCGTCAGCTCGACATACTCGCCGCGGAACGGCACGATCCGCAGCCCCGGCTCGTCCCCGGCCATCCGCGCGATCCGGTCGCTCTGCAGCCCCGCGCAGTTCACCAGCACGCGCGCGCGAACCTCGCCCAGCGTCGTGGTGACGGTGACCCCGTCCGCGCGCCGGTCGATCGCGGTCACCGCGTTGCCGGTCCGCACCCGTGCTCCGGAGAGCGCGGCGAAGGCGGCGGCCACGGCGGGGTAGTCGGCGAGCCCGGTCGTCCCCACGTGCAGCGCGGCTACGCCCCGCACGTGCGGCTCGTACTCCGCGATCTGCGCCGCGCCCAACTCCCGCGTCGGCAGCCCGTGCTCCCGGCCGCGCTGCGCGAGCGCGTGAAGCCGCGGCAGTTCGGCGCGGTCGACGGCGACGACGAGCTTGCCGGTGACCTCGTGGGGGAGCCCGTGCTCCTTGCAGAACTCGACCATCTCGGCGGCCCCCGCCAGCGCGAACCTCGCCTTCAGCGAGCCGGGCCGGTAGTAGAGCCCACTGTGGATCACTCCACTGTTGCGCCCCGTCTGATGCGCGCAGAGCTGGAGCTCTTTGTCCAACACGATCACGTCGGTACCCGGCGCCGCGCGGGAGATGGCATAAGCCGTGCTCAGCCCTACGATCCCGCCACCGACGATCACGACGTCACAGTCAAAGCCCCGCACATGTGCCCTTTCCACGAGGGGAAGTCGCACCATCAGGGGCGCGACGAACCGCGCGCCCAGCCACGCACTCGCGTATCACGCCGCGCGCTCGTTCCGTTGCACCTCAGTGGTGGTCTGAGACCAACTCTACGCAGGCGCCGCCAACGTCAGCCGCGCGCGTTCAACCAGCTCCGCCGCGATCCGTTCCCCCTTGAAGCGGTCCAACCGCTTCAGCATCTCGCCCAGGTACTCCCGCGTCCGCTGCGAGGAGATCCGCCCGGCCACGTCCAGCGCCCGGTTGCCCGCCGCCACCGCGCGCTCCAGCTCGCCCTCGTCCAGCTCGGCCATCGCCGAGACGATCAGCCGCAGGCCGTGCGAGCGCACGTACTCCTCCGTCGGTCGGGCCAGCGCCCGTTCCGTGAACTCGCGGACCTTGCCCGGCATGCCGAGGTCACGGAAGCCCTCCGCCGCGTCCGCCGCGAGCCGGTCCCAGGTGTAGAAGTCGATCCACGCCGGATCCGGGTCACCGGACCGCGCCCGCTCCAGCCAGCTCTCCGCCGCCGCCAGCGCCGCCGCGCAGGCCAGCGCGTCGCCCGCGCGGGCATGGGCGCGGGACTCGACCAGCCGGAAGAAGCTCATCGTGCGCGCCGTCGCCAGACCGCGGTTGCGCTCGACCGCCGCCTGCGCGAGGTCGACGCCCTCCTCCGCCGCGCCGCGGTACGTGGCCTGCAGGCTCATCGAGGCCAGCACGTACCCGCCCAGCGGCACGTCCGCCGCCGCGCGGGCGAGCCGCAGTGCCTGGATGTAGTAGCGCTGCGCGGCCTCGTGCTGGCCGGTGTCGAAGGCCATCCACCCGGCCAGCCGGGTGAGTTCGGCGGTCGCGCCGAACAGCGCGCGGCCGACCTCGTCGCTGTAGCAGGCGAGCAGCAGCGGGGCCGCGTCGCGACGCAGGCACTCGGGGACCATGGAGGAGCGCCAGTCGCCGCCGCCGTAGCGGGAGTCCCAGCGGCGCGCCTCCTCGGCCGCCTGCCGCAGCTTCGCCGCGTCCGCGTGGCCGACGCGGTAGGGGCGGCCCTGTGCGTCGAGCGCGCGGGCGAGCTCGGACGGCTCGTGCGTGTCCGACGCGCCGGCTCCGGACAGCCCCGCCATCCCCGCCAGCTCGGACGGATCGACTGCCTCGCGTGCCACGGAGCCGTCGACCGGTGTGATCAGCCAGCGCGAGACCGGGGTCGCGTACGCGGAGACCGAGAAGGTGCCGGCCAGGCTGTCCCACCAACCCGCGCCCGGCGAACCGGGCTTGCGCCCCCGCTCGGGATCCAGCCGCCACAGGTCCGTCGCGCTCCGGACGGCGGCCGGCACCTCGCGCGGGAAGGCCAGGCCGATCTCCGGGGTCGGATCGGTGCTGCCCAGCCCGATCTCCTCCAGCGGGACGGTGCGTCCGAGCTTGCCGCCGATCGCGGTGGCGATCAGATGCGGCACCGGCCCCTGCGGCACCATGCCCTTGGTGACCCAGCGGGCGACCGAGGTCTTGTCGTAACGGAAGGTCAGACCACGCTGCGCGCCCAGGTCGTTGACGCGCCGGGCCAGCCCGGCGTTGCTGATGCCGGCGAGGACCAGGACGGAGCCCAGCTTGTCGTTCGGTCCGCGCCCACTGATGGTCATGCCCGGCTACACCCCCCTCGCGGTTCGCCCTGCGGCCCTGCTGCCCTGCTTTTGCCCGCCGCGGTCCGAGGTCCGCGGTACGTCCAGTACACCCAGAGTAGTTCCATGCCTGCCCAGGGTTAAGGGGTCTTGTTCCAGTTGGCGCGATCCGGTAGCGGATGCGGCCGGTCCGGCCTGTCCTATGCCCCTGGCGCGTGCGGCAGTGCGCCCCGCTGTGCCCCCTCCCTCGGAAGGGGGCCCGGCGCTTGCATGTTGGCGTGGGTCGGCCTGCCGTCGAGGACCCGGCGGGTCGGGGGACGCCGTCGCCGTACATCCCCGCGCGGCGGCGGACCGGTCCGGGGGGTGTGCGGACACCTCCCGGACCGTGAGGATGTCGCGGGGCCCCCGGGTCCGTGGCCCCGGGGTCGGGGCCCGGACCAAGGAGGGGATGGCCCGGGTCCCACACCCGCGCCTGCCCGTCGCCGGGTGCCATCGCTTGCTCCCGTTCGTCCACGTGTCGTCACCATGTGCCCGACTTCACCCGATCTGCCGTGCTCCACCCGCGCTCGACCCGACAAGAAAGCGTCAGGTTCCGGAAGTTGCTCGCCCTCATACCGCAGCCGACCGCTCCGTGAGCTGGCACCATGTGAGCTGACGGTGCGGCACCGTGCTGCCTTTGGCGTGGGGGCGACGATGCGGTGGTTGGTGGGCTGGAACGGCGCACGAGGCGCGGCTGCGCTCGACGCGGAAGCGCTGCGCCCGGTGGGCGGACGGCTGCTCTGGCCCGGCCCTGATCCGCTCTGGGCGGTGGGTGACTGGCGTCCCGACGAGATCCGCAGCGTCAGCCTCTACCGCAACCGCCGACACTGGCGTCACGTGGTGCAGGCCGGCTTCCCCGACCTCGGTGACGGCTTCGCCGACGACCCCGACACGCGCCGACTGCCCCCTGACGACGGCGCGGTGACGCGCCTGGTCGTCCTCGGCCGCTGCGGCGCGGCGGACGCTGCGCTGCGAACGGCCCTGCTGGCGACGAGCGGTGGCGCGCTCCGGCATCTGACCCTGTGGCCCGGCAGCTACGCCGTGGTCCTTCAGCAGGGCCCGCGGGTCGCGGTGCTGGGGGATCTGGCGGGCGTCCACCCCGTCTACCACACGCCTTGGTGCGGCGGCACGGCGTACGCGACCGCCGCACTCCCGCTGGCCGATCTGATCGACTCCCCGGTCGACCGCGTGCACCTGGCGGCCCGGCTGGCCTTCCCGGACGCCCCGGAAGGCGTCGGGGACACGAGCGCGTTCACGGGCGTCCGCTGCGTTCCGCCGGGCCAGGCGCTCAGCGTCCGCGCGGGCACGCCGGACATCGGCGTGTACGAGGCCGTCCCCGGCGGTGTCCAAGCCTTCGAGATGAGCGAGGCCTCGGCGACGGCGGAGGTGACGCGTTCCCTCCTCGAGTCCGTCCGCCTCCGCGTCCGCACGCCGGCCCCGCCGACCACCTTCGGCCTCGGCGCCCTCACCCCGCCACCGGGTGGCGGCGCGGCGGAGAGCCTCCGCGTGCCGCCGCGACCGCGCCCTACCGCTGACGCGAGCGGCGCGGCCGAGGGTGGCGGGACGGCGGGAGCAGGTGCGAGCGGGCGAGGGGCGCCGCAGGGGCGTCGCGCCGCCGGGCCGAGGGCCGCGGAAGGAACGTCGATTCTCTTCGGCGGCGGCCCGGCACGCGGCCGGGACGTGGGCGCCGAACCCGGGCCCGGGCGGCCGGTCGGTCCGGGGGAGGCCGGAACCGGCGGAACTACGGGGAGGCCCGTCGCGGCAGCGGGCCTGCCGCCGAGGCCGCGCCGTGCGGAGGAGGCGGGCGGCAGTCGGGTCGGCGAAGAGGAGGCGGTGTTCGAGGCCGACGCGGGCCGGGCGCAGCGCTTCGCCGCAGGTGGGCCCGGTGCGCCCGGCGGACTGATCGGGCAGACGTTCCGGCGGCGCGAGTCGAGCGGGAGCGGCGGGAGCGAGGAGGAGCCCCGCGGCCCGCAGCCCCGACCCGCGGTGAGTGTGGACCTTTCCGGTGGCAGCGCCTCGACTGTGCTCGCGCTGCTCGCGGCCGGGATCCCGCGCGCCGGAGCGCGGACCGGCCTGCATACCAGGGCCGCAGCCGCCGCAGCCGCCGCACCCCCCGCCGACCCGGAACAGGCCGGCACCGTCCAGCCGGCCCGGCATCCCGCGCTGGGGACGTTCAGCGAGGAGCGCTGGGGCGACCCGCGCAGCTACCGGACGCTCCGTCACGGCCCCGAAGCCCCGGACCCGCCCGCACGCCCCCGGACCGGCGCCGTGCGCGGATCGTGGGCGCGCGTCGGCAGCGAGCCCGTGCCCGAACCGGCAGGGCTGCTCGCCATCACCTACACCGACGCCGAGGGTGCCACCGGCGCGCCGCTGAGCCCCGCCACGGAGGCCGAGCTGCTCCGCGCCCGCGCCGTCGCCGAGGGCGCCGCCGACCGGCTCGACCACGTCGTCGTCCCCGGCGGCCAGGACACCCTCCCCTATGCCGACCTCGCCGACGACCCGCTGGCCGGCCCGCTCACCGACGAGCCCGGACCGGCCCTCGTCGCCGCCCTGCGCCTGCGCGCCCGCCTCGCCGCCGCGGGCACCGACCACATCAGCGGCCACGGCGCCCGCCACGTCCTCGACGGCCACCCCGCCCGCCTCGCCGACCTCCTGCTCGAACGCCGCCGCAGCCCACTGCTGCGGCCCGTCGCCGCGCTCGCCCGCGCGGACAGCGCCGTCGTCGGCACCCCCGTCGCCGTCGTCCGCGCGGCCCGCAGGCTCGCCCGCACCGGGTACGTCGACGGGCTCCAGGACGCCGCAGCATCCCTGATCGCCAATCGCGCAGACGACACCCCGCCGGGCAGCGCGGGCGAGGCGTCTGCCCGCGCCCTCGCCTGGTGCACGCCGGGACCGGCCGCCGCGTGGTTGACCGACGACGCCCGCGCCGCCGTCGCCCAGCGGCTCCAGCTCGCCGCCCGCGCCGGCGCCCCGGACGAACGCCCCGGCGCCCGCCGCGCCCGGCACGCGCTGCAACGCCGGGCGGCGGACTTCCGGGTGCTGGCCCAGGTCGTCGAGTCCGCGCCGGACGCGCACGGGCAGCGGCTGCACGCACCGTTCCTCGACAACCAGGTCGTCCGGGCCTGCCGCCTCGTCCCCGACCGCGCCAGGATCCAGCCCGGAGCTCGGCACGGGATCCTGCGCGCGGTGCTCGCGGGCGCGGGCGTCAGCGAGGTCCCCGAGGGCTGGGGCAACGGTGCTCCGCCCGACCCCTACGCCGCCGCCGAGAGCGTCCGCGCGGGCCTGCGCCACTCCGCCGACGCACTCGACCGGCTCCTTACCGCCCCGCTGCTGGGCGACTGGGGTCTGATCGACGCACCCCGCGTCCGCGAGGCGTTGCGCGCGGCGGCCTCGGGCTCGCCCGCGCCGCTGGACGGCCTGGCCGACGTCGTCGCCATGGAGCTGTGGCTGCGCCGCCTGCACGCGCGTCGCGGCTCCTGCTGGACCGGCCTCCCGGCGCCTCCGCGCCCGGCGGTGACCGCCGCGCACGTGTCCTGACGTTCCGTCGGCGCGCAGGGCACCCATGATGGGTGCCATGCGCGCACTGCCCGTCTCCCACGAGCCACCGCCAGCGGACGCCGAGCCGGGCGTGCTGGTGGGCGT
Source organism: Streptacidiphilus sp. MAP12-20 (assembly GCF_041262525.1). Lineage (NCBI taxonomy): Bacteria > Bacillati > Actinomycetota > Actinomycetes > Kitasatosporales > Streptomycetaceae > Streptacidiphilus > Streptacidiphilus sp. MAP12-20. The sequence continues at coordinate 8,160 of NZ_JBGCCK010000013.1, read as the reverse complement.
CGACGGCTCGGACGGCTCGCTGTGGGCGCTGGAACGCGCGCTCGCGGAGGCCCACGCTCACGCGGTGCCGCTGCGGGTTCTGGCGGCGGTCAATCCCATCACCCCCACCGCGGCCGGCGTCACGGCCGGTCTCGAGGACGTGGTCCAGGACAGCGTGGGCCGCCTACTCGCAGGTATGTCCGACGTGGTCCAACGCGGCGTCGCGGCGGCGAGCTCCCGCGTTCCGGAAGCCGGCACCCCTTCCCTCCACGTGGTCGCGGGCGACCCGATCGCGCTCCTCCTCAGCGCGTCCGCACGCCAGCACACCCTCGTTCTCGGCACGAGGGGCAACGGCGGCTTCTCCCGCCTCCTCCTCGGCTCGGTCGCTTCCGCGCTGACCTTCCACGCCCTCTGCCCGGTGCTTCTTGTTCCTGGTCCCAAACGCTGAGTTGCACTACCTGGGGGGCGCGAGGAACTGCGCGAGAAACACCCCGTGCTGATGGCCCTGCTCGTTCGGTGAGTCACCTGCGTGGGTGGCTTGTCGCGCAGTTCCTCGCGCCCCCGGGAGGTGCAGCTCGCCCTCTGGAATTTCACCAGCGGGTTGCGCGTTGCCATTCCTGAGCGCGCAGACAACGGATAGGAGCCGTGCCCCCCCATGAAGGTCGAGATATACAGCGACATCGCCTGCCCCTGGTGCTACATCGGCAAGCGCCGCTTCGACCGCGCGCTCGCCGCCTTCGACGGGGCCGCCGACGTCGAGGTCGTCTACCGCCCGTACCAGCTCGTGCCGGACGCGCCCGCTGAGGCGAGCCCGCACCGCGCCTGGCTGGAAGAGCGCTACGGCCCGCAGTCCCGTGCCATGGACGACCGGGTGGCCGCGATCGGCAAGCAGGAGGGCATCGTCTACGACTTCGACGCCGCCCTGCACGTGAACACCATCCACGGCCACCGCCTCCTCTGGCTCGCGGAGCACGAGTACGGCGCGGCGGTCCAGGCGGAGCTCAAGGAGCGCCTGCTCGCCGCGCACTTCTCCGACGGAGTCGACGTCGCGGACTTCGCCGCGCTCGCCGACGTCGCGGTCGCCGCCGGGATGGACCGGGCGCGCGTCGACGCGTTCCTCCCCTCGGAGGAGGGCCGCGTAGAGACCGAGCGCGAGCTCGACCACGCCAGGAACATCGGCGTCAGCGCCGTGCCGACCTTCGTCTTCGACAGCAAGTACGCCGTCCAGGGCGCGCAGGAGACCGAGACCTTCCTGGCCGCCCTCCGACAGGTCCAGCAGTCCGGTCAGTCCTGAGACTCAGCAGGTGAACCCGGCGTTGGCCCAGTCGGCGACCTGGCCGCCGAAGTGGCCGTGCCCGCCGTGGACGACGAGCTTGATCGAGGTCAGCCCCGCCAGCGGCACGCTGAACGACTCGGCAGCGTCGGCGCCGTGCAGTTGGTCGGAGCGCCACAGCACCGCGCCCGTCGAGCCGTCCTCGACGGTGAAGCCCGCGGAGCCCCAGCCCAGCGTCATGTCATCGATGCCCACCGCGCCGGTGAAGACGCGGCAGGCGCGGTTCAGGTCGATCACCGTGGTCGAAGGGGCGACCACGGTGATGCCGCGCTTGTACGTCGTCCCGCCGATGCTGACCCCGTCCGGCCGCTGCCAGACCCAGTTGAACGCGTCCGGCTCCAGCGCCGGGCCGTTGCTCGCGCCGATGCCCTGGAACGGCAGGGTGTCGACGAAGTAGCTCGTCGTCGGCGGCGGGGGCGGAGGCGGCGTGGGGGTCGGCGTCGGCGTGGGTGTCGGACTCGGGGTGGGCGTGGGAGTGGGCGTCGGCTTCGGGGTCGGCCTGGCCACCGACGGGACCGGCTTCGGGGTCGGCTTCGGCGGCGGCGGGGGCGGTGTCGGACTGGGCGTCGGGCTCGGGGTCGGCATCGCGACCGGCGCCGGAACGGGCTTGGCCGCCACCGGCGGGGCCGGCGTCGGCTTGGCATCGGTGCCGGTGAGCGCGAAAGCCAACCCGACCGCCGCCGCGACGGCGACCGCCGTCGCGATGCCGATCTTCACCGGCAGCCCGACGCCCTCGGACGCCGCGCCTCCCGCCGCGCTCCCACCGGCCGCGCTGCCTCCCGCAGCGCCGCCCGAGGTAGCCACCGCCGCGCCCGCCGCACCCGCCGTGGCCGCGCCGGCGAGACCGGCCGCGATGACGGTGAAGTAGCCAGAGCCGAGCCAGACCAGCAGGCCGGAGGGCAGCAGCTCGCGCAGGCTGTGGTTGAGGTCGACCAGCTCCAGGTAGGCGGCCGAGCAGTGGTCGCAGTCCTGCAGGTGGGCGCGAACCTCCGTCGAGGCCCGCTTACCGAGCTGTCCGCGCGCGAAGCCACCGAGCTTCTTCGCGTACTGCTCGCAGTCGGTCTCCTGGCGGTCGGAGATATGCGCCTGGAGGAAAGCCGTGGCCAGGCGCTCCCGCGCCCGGTGCGCCTGGACGGCAGTGGCGTTGGCCGTCTTGCCGAGCAGCAGCGCGACCTCGCGCGGCGGCTCCTGCTCGACCTCGGTGTGCCAGAGCAGCAGCCGGTCGTCGGCGTCGAGGTTGCGGAAGGCACGGACGATGAGCGACTGGTCGGCCGCGACCATCGCCTGCGTGTCCGCGCCCGGGTCGGTGACGTCGACCGTGGCGACGACGGCGTTGGTCGTCGCGAAGAGCTGGAAGTCGTCGATGAGCTGCTCGCGACGGTCGCTGCGGGTCCACGAGGCGGCGATGTTGCGCACCGCCGTCAGGAGGTAGGCACGGACGGCGACGTCCGGGCCCTTGCCGGCCCGCAGCGCCTGCAGCGTCCGGGCGAAGACCTCGCCGGCGAGGTCCTCCGCGGTGAAGGAGTCGCGGCAGCAGGTCCGCGCGTAGCGGCGGACGGCGACGACGTGGCGACGGTAGAGCTCCTCGAACGCACCGTCGTCACCCGCTCGGACGGCAGCGGTCAACTCCGCGTCGGACGTCGCCAGCGGCTCGACGTCGACGGGACCCGCCGGCGCGGGGACGGTGGGCGCAGCGCCGTCGTCGTGCTCGCGCGGCGAGTCCGCCCGGTGGCGCGCCGAACCGCCGCTCGTGCCTTGCGGCGGCACCTTGGCGGCCGCCGCCGCAGCTGCGTCCGGTTCCTCTGTGGGCATGACCCCGACCCCCGCTCCGCGAACTCGACCGAGTCAGGTTCCCACAACCCCGCACCCCGGCGTAAAGGGAACCCCTCCACGCCACCCCTTCGGGGAAACTGTGTCGCCGCAGAGTGAGTTGCACTCACCTCAGGGGCGCGAGGAACTGCGCGAGAAACCACCCTGTGCGGATGGCCCTGTTCGTTCGAGGCTCTACCTGCGTGGGTGGCTTGCCGCCAGTTCCCCGCGCCCCCAGCGTCTGCCAGAGCGCCTGTCAGCCCGCGCGCAGGCCGTCCAGCAGGAGCTGGAGCAAGCGGCCGGCCGCGCTGCCGTCGCTGGACGTGTGCGGCGGCACGGACGCCGTGAGCACCAGGACCACGTCGGAGACCGTCACGCCGGCGCGCAGCTCACCCGCCGCGCGGGCGCAGCCGACCAGCTGCGCCAGCAGGTCCAGCAGGTGAGCAGGATCCGCGTCCGGGCCGAACTCCTCCGCTGTCGCGTCCGCCGTCGCAGCAGGGACCGCCGCGTCGACCGCCCCGCGCTGCGCGGGCACGCGCACCAGCGCCTCCGCTTGACGGAACGTCTCCGGCGGCAGCAGTCGGCCCGCGCCGGACGTCGCCGCGCGCGCCAGGAACGCGGCCAGCGCGTCCCACGCCCCCGGGCCGTCACTCTGCACGGCCAGCGCCTCGCGGGCCTGCTGGGTCAGCCAGAGCACCTCCTCCGAGGCGATCCGCCGCACCAGCACCTCCTTGCTGGGAAAACGCCTGTAGACCGTGCCGACGCCGACCCCCGCGCGCCGAGCGACCTCCTCCATCGGTGCGCCGTACCCCAGCTCGCCGAAGACCTCGCGCGCCGCGCGCAGCACCGACTCCAGATTCCGTCGCGCGTCCACGCGCAGCCGGTTCGCGCCCGCCCCACGCGCCGAACCGTTCGCCGCCGACCCCCGCTGGACGGGAATCGTTCCGTCCACTGCGCGCGGCAATACCTGTTCCTGCTGAACCATGAGGTTCGTCCTCCCCCGTTTGACAGATCCAACGACCATAGTTGACAGTGCGTCGGCGGGAACAGGGGAGTCCGGAATGATTCGCCCCGTCCGCACCGACCGTGCGCACACGACGGTCGCAGCGCAGCGTAGGGCATCTGCGCAGATCAGTGGAGTCGCGCTCCCCACCTGACGCTCGCGTCCCTCGTGCCACGACCGTTGCCGGCTGAAACTCATGAGCGGCCGCGTCCACTCATTCAGGTACGGAGTATGGACGAGCGGCCACTGCCGGGTGCGGAATAGTGCCGTGCTCCCACCCGCGCGCATCCTGCTCATCGGCGGCGGCCAGGTCGGCGTCAACGCTGCCCTGCGACTGCGGTCGCGGCTTCGGCCAGGAGAGGCCGAGGTCACGCTCGTCGACCCCACCTCCTACATGACGTACCAGCCGTTCCTCGCCGAGGCCGCCGCCGGCGCGATCGACCCACGGCACGTCGTCGTGCCGCTGCGTCGCGCGCTGCCAGGGGTGCGGGTGGTGCAGGGGCGACTGGCCTCGCTCGACCAGTCCGGACGGAGAGCGCACCTCGTGCTGCCGTCCCCGATCCACCAGGGCGCGCCCACGACGGAGCTGACGCTCCCTTACGACCTGCTGGTTCTCGCGCCCGGCTCGGTCTCGCGCATCCTGCCGGTGCCGGGGCTGGCGCGCCACGGCATCGGGTTCCGTAGCGTCGCCGAGGCCGTCAAGCTCCGCAACCACGTCCTCACCCAGCTCGACGCGGCCTCCTCGACCCGCGACCCCGAGGTGCGGCAGGCCGCGCTGACCTTCGTCTTCGTCGGCGGCGGCTACGCCGGCGTGGGCGCGCTGGCCGAGCTGGAGGACATGGCCAGGCACGCCGTCGGGCACTACCACAACATCCGCCCCGAGGATCTGCGCTGGGTGCTGGTCGAGGCCGAGAAGCGGATCCTGCGCGAGACCGAGCCGCAGGTGGCCGAACGCACCACCGCCGACCTGCGCGAACGCGCCATCGACGTCCGCCTCGGCACCCGGCTCGCCGCCGTGACCGACGAGGGCGTCGTCGAGCTCACCGACGGCAGCCGCTTCGCCGCGCGCACCCTCGTCTGGACGGCGGGCGTGCGCGCCAACCCGGTGCTCAAGCAGACCGGCCTGGCCGTCGACGCCCAGGGCCGACTGCGCTGCGACACCCATCTGAGGGTCCTGGGCACGGATCGGGTCTTCGCAGCCGGCGACTGCGCCGCCGTCCCCGACCTCGCCCGCCCCGGCGAGACCTGCCGCCCCAATGCCCAGCACGCGGTCCACCAGGCCACGGTTTTGGCCGACAACCTGCTGGCCACCCTGCGCGACCAGCCCACCGCCGAGTACCGGCACGAACTCAGGGGCTCACTCACCTCCCTCGGCCTGCACATGGGCGTCGCCCAGTTGCGCGGACGCTCCCTGCACGGACGGCCTGCCTGGCTGCTGCACCGCGCGGTGCACCTGCGCCGGGTGCCCACCTGGGAACGCAAGGCACGCGTGCTCTCCGACTGGCTACTGGCCGGCCTGACCGGAAGGGAGATGGTCTCGCTGGGGGAGCTCGAGGAGCCGCGCGCCGGATTCGAGCAGCTTCTCGACGAGTCGCCATGATCCCGGCGATGTGTCACGGGCTATGCGGGTCTGCCCCGTTATCGACCGGTGGCTTTGTGAAGGTGATGTGTCCGTATCGGCCGGATTTGCCGATCTTCAAGACACCCCACGGCACCTGATTCCCCGTGAGCGCGGTTTCAGCCACACTGGACCGGTCCCACACTGGACCGACCCCACGACGGCAAAGCCTTGAAGCCTGCCCGCAGCCCGAAGGACTCCGTTGAACCTCACTCGCTGGAGCGCCCGGCTCCCCGGCGGACAGCGGCGCGCCTCCGCGACGCCGGCGAGCGACTCATGCGCGGCGCCCAGCGTCCCGGTCGGCCGCGAGCTCCCCGAGGCGCGGATCGCCCACGAGCACGCGGGCCACCAGCACCTCCCCGTCCAGGACGTCCTCGGCCACCTGCCCGCGCTGGTCGCCATCGGCTACGGCCCGGGCCACCGGCTCGGCTACCTCAGCCGCGCCTACACGGAGGTCTTCGGCCCCCGCCCGACCGGCGTCCCCGCGCACCAGGTGATGCCGGAGCTGGAGGAGCTCGGCCTGTTGCCACTGATGGACCAGGTCTACCGGACCGGCCGCCCGCGCACGATCAAGGCCCGCAAGGTCCAGCACTCGACGCTCGGCGGCGGCGTCAACGAGATGCCGCGCTATTACACCTTCGTGTGCGCGCCGGTCCGGGAGCAGGAGGACCTCGGCCAGCAGCTGGCCCAGCTGACCGCCGGCCTGGTCGGCAGCTCGGAACCCACCCCCGCCGTCGTCGGGGCCGCGCCCGGCTCCTCTTCTCCCACTCCCCGGGGAGCCCTCGGACTCTCTTCACTCGGCCTCGGCAGCTTCGCCTCGCTGCGACGCAGCACCGGCGCGTCCGACGTCTGCGGCGTGCTCGTCTTCGGCGCCGAGGTGACCGACCAGGTCCGCGTCACCGAGCGGCTCCGCGAGAGCGAGCGCCGCCAGCGCGAGGCCGCCGTCACCCTGCAGCGCAGCCTGCTGCCGCAGAAGCTTGAGCAGCCGGACGACCTGCGGGTCGCCGCCACCTACCAGCCCGGCGGCGCGGACACCGCCGTCGGCGGCGACTGGTACGACGTGATCACCCTCGGGGGTGGCCGCACCGCGCTCGTCATCGGCGACGTCATGGGCCGCGGCATGCGCGCGGCGGCGGTCATGGGCCAGCTGCGCACGGCGGTCCGCGCCTACGCCCGCCTCGACCTCCCGCCGCACGAGGTCCTCCAGCTCCTCGACGGCCTGGCCTCCGAGATCGACGCGACCCAGATCGCGACCTGCGTCTACGCCGTCTTCGACCCGAGCGAGCAGTGCCTCAGCTACGCGTCGGCCGGCCACCTGCCGCTCATGGTCCGCCATCCGGACGGCACTATCACCCGTCCGGATGAACCCGGCGGCCCGCCGCTGGGCACCGGCGGCTGGATGCACACCTCCGCCAACCTCCCCTTCGGAGCGGGCGCCACCGGGGTCCTCTACACGGACGGCCTCGTGGAACGCCGCGACCAGGACATCGACCTCGGCCTCGACGCCCTGGCCAGGACCCTGGCCGGCGCCACGGGGACGCCGGACGTCATCTGCTCGCGCCTGCTGCGCGCCATGGGCGTCACCCCCGAGCACGACGACGACGTGGCGGCCCTCGTCTTCCAACTGCCCCAGCGCGAGAACGAGGCGGCGGAGCTGTTCCGCACCGCGTCGCTCGACCTGCTGGGCGGCGCGGAGGCGGCGTCGAGCGCCCGCGCATTCACCAGCGGCGTGCTGAGCAGCTGGCGCTTGGGCGAGGACATGAAGGACAACGGCGTCCTGGCGGTGAGCGAACTCGTCTCCAATTCGCTCACCCACGGCCACCCCCCGATGCGCCTCCGTCTCCGCCGCACCGACCGCCGCCTCACGGTCGAGGTGACCGACGCCGACGACCACCTCCCGCGCCGCAGGCGCGCCCTGCCGGCCGACGAGTCCGGCCGCGGCCTGGCGATCGTCGCGACGATCGCCTCGAACTGGGGCACCCGCAGGACCCCTGACGGCGGCAAGGCCGTCTGGTGCGAGTTCCCGCTCCGGGAGGGTTGACACGCCCCTCGGGGATGCGTAGTGTTCTCCGAGTTGCCCCGCTCGCGGTTGCGAGGTGGAGGCGGCAAAACCCCCTGAATCTGATCGTACGAATGAGTGTTTCGTGCTGCCATTTTCTGGGATTGTGGGACTGGTTGATGGATTTGGTTGTCGCCGAGGAAATCAGCTAGAGTTTCACTCGTCGGAACGGGCCGGAGCGAAAAGCGAAGGCCGGAAGTTCTGATAGAGTAGAAAACGAAGGAAGCGCCCGGAGCGGCCCGAAAGGGAAGCAAAGGAAGCGTCCGTTCCTTGAGAACTCAACAGCGTGCCAAAAGTCAACGCCAGTTACTTTTGAGAACAGATTTATCAGCGAGGACGCTGTGCGCAGGTCTGCCTAT